>DAOUQS010000066.1 GCA_030625465.1 Amylibacter sp.
AATGGATAACGCGCCAGACGCGCCTCGACCTCTGCCAGCTTTGCAGCATCCAGATAATCCGGCATTTGAATGCGCTCTTTTGCGCGCCAAGTTGATTTTGTCCAAGCCGATGTCATGGCCGTTCTCCATTTCAAAACATTCGAAGAGCACTCTTAAAACAAAACCTTACAGGTTTCTAGGGCTTGTTTCCGGCCTTATCACCGTAAATTCCCAGAATAATTAGCACATAAGACAGAAACACTTGCTTGCAAAACAAGTTTTTGATCAACCTATCATAATAGTTTTCGCGGCAACTGATTCGCCGCCTCTTTTGGATATATGCCATGCCAACGGTTGACACCTCTGCACCCACAAGGAACTTCGTGTTCTTGCTGCTGGATCAGTTTTCATTGATCGCATTCACAACCGCGATTGAACCCCTGCGACTGGCCAACAGATACCAGAATAAAACCTGCTACACATGGACACTTGTCAGCGAAAACGGCGAAACAGCGATCAGTTCCAACGGCATAGAAGTCAAAACCGACAAGGGTTTAACCGAATTAAACCGCAATGACGTTATATTCGTTTGCGGCGGGTTGAATATCAAACAAAACACCACAAAGCCGATCTTGAACTGGCTGCGGCGCGAAACCCGCAAGGGCCTGTCAGTGGGCGGGCTTTGCACCGCATCCTACACCTTGGCAACGGCTGGCTTGTTACAAGACAAAAAATGCACCATTCACTGGGAAAACTACGACAGTTTTGAAGAAGAGTTTCCGGGCATCGAACTGGTCAGAAGCGTTTTCACCATAGACGGTAACCGTTTTTCAGCCGCAGGCGGTATGGCATCTGTCGATCTGATGTTGAAAATCATATCGAACGACCACGGGCAGGACCTGATCAACTGGGTCGCGGACCAGATGATCTACAACTCCATGCGCACCGAACATGATGAGCCGCGCTTATCCATTCCCACCCGTATCGGGGTGCGCCATCCGAAGCTTTCCAAAGTCATCCAGATGATGGAAAAGAACATCGAGGAACCGATCTCGCCGTCAATCCTTGCCCGCGATGTCAGCATGTCCACACGCCAGCTGGAACGCCTGTTTCGCCGTTATCTGGATCGCTCGCCGAAACGCTACTACATGGAACTACGCCTGCAAAAGGCCCGTAACCTGTTGATGCAAACCGATATGTCGGTGATTAACGTCGCCCTTGCCTGCGGGTTCTCCAGTCCGTCGCATTTCTCGAAATGTTACCGCACACAATATGAAACCACGCCTTACCGCGAACGGGGAAGCATCCCCGCACAGTAAGCACCTCAAGCATAAGGAACGCACCTATGAAAACTACTACCAAAGTCTGTGTTATCGGGGGCGGCGTAGTTGGCTGTTCCGTGCTTTACCACCTAACCAAACTGGGCTGGTCGGATGTGATGCTGGTCGAACGATCCGAGCTGACATCTGGTTCCACATGGCACGCGGCAGGCGGGTTTCACACCCTGAACGGCGACACCAATATGGCCGCTTTGCAAGGCTACACCATCCGCCTTTATAAGGAACTTGAAGAACTTACAGGCATGTCTTGCGGCCTGCACCACGTTGGCGGCATCTCTTTGGCCGACACGCCCGAGCGCATGGATATGATGCTGGCCGAACGCGCCAAGCACCGCTTTATGGGGCTGGACACCGAAATTGTCACGCCCGAAGAGATTAAGAAACTGTCACCCATCACCAATGTCGACGGCGTCATCGGCGGGCTTTATGACCCGCTTGACGGCCACCTTGATCCATCCGGCACCACACATGCCTACGCCAAAGGTGCGCGTATGGGGGGTGCTGAAATTGTACTGCATAATCCGGTGATTGAAACCAATCAACGGGCAGACGGCACATGGGATGTGGTCACCAAACTGGGCACAATCCACGCCGAACACATCGTCAATGCAGGCGGTCTTTGGGCGCGCGAACTGGGTGCCATGGCCGGTGTCTATCTGCCGTTACACCCGATGGAACACCAGTATCTGGTCACCGAAGAAACCCCGGAAGTCTATGAGCGCGACACCGAATTGCCCCATGTCATGGACCCGGGCGGTGAAAGTTACCTGCGCCAGGAAGGGCGCGGCATTTGCATCGGCTTTTACGAACAAAACTGTGATCCGTGGGCCGTGGACGGCACACCGCAGGACTTTGGACACGAGTTGCTGGAAAACAAACTTGACCGTATCTCGGACAGTATCGAATTTGCCTTCAACCGCTTCCCCGTCCTGCAACGCGCCGGCATCAAAACCATCATCAACGGCCCGTTCACATTCGCCCCCGACGGCAATCCGCTGGTCGGCCCTGTGCCGGGCTTGCGCAATTACTGGTCTGCTTGCGGTGTTATGGCAGGATTTTCCCAAGGCGGCGGTGTCGGCTTGTCTTTGGCACAATGGATGATTGAGGGCGAGGCCGAGCGCAACATATACGCCATGGATGTCGCCCGTTTCGGCAAATGGATCACCGCCGATTACACCCGCCCCAAAGTGGTGGAAAACTACCAACGCCGCTTTTCCGTGTCCTACCCCAACGAAGAATTGCCGGTTGCGCGCAAATGGAACACCACACCGATGTATGACACATGGGCAGAACAAGGTGCGGTTTTCGGCGCGCAATTCGGCATGGAAGTGGTCAACTACTTCGCCACCGCTGATGAAGCAGACTATGAAACCCCGGCCTTCCGCCGTTCGAACGCGTTTGATGCAACAGCACGTGAAGTTATGGCCGTGCGTAATTCCGTCGGCATCAACGAAGTACATAATTTCGGCAAATACCGTGTCACAGGCGCAGGTGCGCGGGCATGGCTTGATCACATCATGGCGGGCCGCCTTCCCAAACAGGGCCGCATAACACTGACCCCGATGCTGTCACCAAAAGGCAAACTACTGGGTGATTTCACCGTATCGTGCCTTGGCGAAACCGAATTCCTGCTGACCGCCTCTTTCGGGATGCAATCCATCCACATGCGCTGGTTTAAACAACACGGGACAGATGGCGTTACCGTTGAAAACATCTCGACCAGCCGCATCGGTTTCCAGATTGCAGGCCCCAAAGCACAATCGGTTCTATCCTCTTGCACGTTGAACGATGTTACTTTTGAAAACTTCAAATTCCTTGATGTACGCGAAGTGCAACTGGGCCGCGTAAAGGCCTTGGTCCAGCGCATCAGCTACACCGGCGATCTGGGCTACGAGATTTATGTCGACGCAAAAGACCAACTGGCGCTTTACAAAGTCTTGGCATACACAGGCCGTGGCTACAATATGAAGCCGTTTGGAATGCGCGCAATGATGTCCCTGCGACTGGATAAATTCTTTGGCGCATGGAACGCCGAGTTTAGCCCCGATTACATGCCCGCCGAAACCGGCATGGATCGTTTTATGGCCTACGACAAACCGGTGAATTACATCGGCAAAGCCGCAGCCCTTGCCGAACGCGACGCAGGCCCTGCCCGCAAGCTGTGCTTCTTCGAGGTGGACGCCAACGGTGCCGACGTGGTCGCCTATGAGCCGATCTGGCTAAACGACAAGGTCATCGGATTCTGTACCTCAGGTGGATTTTCACATTACACTGGAAAATCAATCGCTTATGGTTTCATCCCAACCGATGAAATTAAACTCGGCCTTGAAGTCCAGATCGAGATCCTGGGCGAAATGCGCCCGGCAAAACGCATTGAAACCGCATTGTTTGACCCGGAAAATCAACGCATGCGCGGCTAGATTTTAACCAAGGCCGCCGTGGCGTACATAAAGATCACACCAACCGCAAGGCCAGCCATAACAGCGCGGGTATAGAACACCTCTATTCCCGTGTCATTGCGGCGCATCAAATAGGCCCCGACCTGTATCACAACCTGAAAAATCGCACCCGCCCCAATGGCCAGCGCGAAAGCTGCCCAATGCGCTGAAAACGCCAAGCTGCCCATCCACATGCCGATAACCGCAGGGCCACCGGCCAGTAATGCCAGCCCGGCAAACGCCAGCAAAGGCGGGCGTTTTTTCAGGATCGGCGCGGCAATACCAATGCCCTCTGTGATATTATGCAGGGTAAATCCAAGGATCAGATAAGTCCCCAAACCGGCAGAACCCGCAGCAAAAGCCGCCCCAATGGCCAACCCTTCGCCAAAGTTATGCAGCCCGATGCCAAGTGCTATAAATGTCGCCAACGACATGCCCGACGGCGCGCCACCCCGCTGACCGACCGCCATCAGGATGAAAAAACTGGTAATCCCGGCCAATACAACCATCACCGGACCTTGGAATATCGCAGCAGCATCCGCCGCCAACTCAAACGCCTCGCCCACCGTATCGATCAATAAAAACACTAGCAAGCCAACGGTTAGCGCCAGCAAAAAATTCATCCCGTCCCGCCCGACATCGCGCAGCACCGGGTAGAACATCAGCCCGAAAACAATCGGCAGAACCCCGACAAAAAAACCGATCAGGGCCTGCGCACGCAACTGGCTGGCTGTCACCTTTGGCGTTGGCACCGCAACCTCTATTTCATGTTCAAAGGTGGTGCCGAAATTGCTGACAACCGTCACCACATGGGCCTCGCCCAGCATCCATGGAAACGGCAGATCCAGCCAGACCGCTGACCCGCGCGCGATCTCGCCCTCAGGTGTCTGGGTAAACCGCCAATAGGCCGCGTCCACCTGAACCTGTGCAATAGTCATCGGTTCAGAACCACCTGCGCGCACCAACAAATGCAGCCCCTCATCGTCCAGAACCGTGCGTTCAAAGGTCAGGTTTTCAACCGCAGGCGCATCACTGCCAAAACCCTGCAACGGGTCGGCAATAACAAACCACGCAATCGCCGCCGCCAACAGGCTAAGCGGCATCAATAGCCATAAAAGCCGCGACCGTCTGGTGGGGGTATCTGCATCCATGCTTTAGCCCTCCACCACATCAAAATTCGCCATCCAGCCCAGTTCGGTAAACTCGGCCTGATGGGCGTGAAACATGTATAGGCCCGGTTCGTGATCGGCGAAACTGAACTCCAGAATGCCGCGTTCTGCCTGACATTGTGTAATAATATCAACAGTTTTCAGCGTCGGTGTCAGTGTGGTTCCCTGATTGTAATAATCAAAGAAGTTGGCATGCAGATGGAAAGAATTGATCGGATCAAATTCCACCGTATTGATCAGATAAATCCGTACCGGCTTGCTTTTCAGTACTTTAATCGGTTTTTTCACATAGGCAAATGCAACCGTATTTGCGGCATAAAACTCGTTTTCGCCGTCCAGATTGGTGTCAAAAGCATTCATCACCATGACCATTTCCTGCCAGCCCGCATTTTCAGGCGACCCCAGCAGCCGCGAACGCGCCACGTCTGCATGTTCAGGATGTTTTGCCGGGTCAGGATCAATCACAAAGGCCCCGTACATGCCCTTGGCCATATGACGGCGCAACGGCAATGCGTGGCAATGATACAGATGACAACCAAAGGGTTTGGCGGTGAACTCATAGGTAAATTCCTCACCCGGTCCGATCAACCCCGACGAACCTGCAACACCGTCCATACGGGCGGCGTGAATGCCGTGAAAATGCACCGAGTGCGGGTGCGATCCGTTGTTTTTGAACTTAACCCTGATCAGATCGCCTTCCATCGCCCGTAACGCAGGGCCCGGCACCCGCCCGTTATATGTCCATGCCGGATAAAACACCCCGGGTGCAATTTCAATTTCCTTGTCTTCGGCAATCAATTCGAAACTGCGTAATCTGCGACCATCTGCCAGCATCTTGACCTGCCCTGTATCCCAGTCGGTCAGCATGGCAACCGGATCAAAACCGTTGACCGCATTATCGACCTCACCCACTGTGATTATACCACCATGCGCGGACATGTGATCGGGCATAGCATCCATTGACGTTTCGGCAGCCTGATTGCTTTGCCCAATAGCACCGCTTGCATATGCACTACCGGTACCGGCCGCTGCCAGCCCCGCCATAAGCACATTGCGACGACTAACGGGTTCTTTTCGGGTTTTACTTGCGCTCACGGGATTGGCCTCTTGAATTAGGTGGGTTGTTTACGCATATTTATTCACATCACTTGCAAATGCGAATGATTTGCATTTACTCCCTTTAGCCGGCGATAACAAGTTTTAATTAATCATCATGGTTGAGGACAATAGGACTTTCATGCCCCGCCTCCCCCACATAAGGTCAAACGAACAGGAGAATACCATGATACAAGGACGCAACGCCATTATAACCGGTTCCACCAGCGGCATTGGCCGTGGAATTGCACTGAAACTTGCCGCAGATGGCACGCGCGTGATGATCAACGGCTTCGGCGAAGATACCGACATCGCCGATCTTCTGGCTGAACTGGAAAAACTGTCGGGTAAGAAACCATTCTATTCCCCCGCCGATATGTCAGACCCCGCCCAGATAGAAGCCATGATGGCGCTGGCCGAAAATGAACTGGGCGACGTTGATATTCTGGTGAACAACGCGGGCATCCAGTTTGTTTCCCCCATCGAAGACTTCCCCACCGACAAATGGAACCAGATCATCGCAATCAACCTCAGCGCGGCCTTTCACACCACCAAAGCCGTGGTGCCGGGCATGAAATCACGCGGCTGGGGGCGTATAATCAACCTGGCCTCGGCCCATTCGCTGGTCGCCTCACCCTATAAATCCGCCTATGTCGCGGCCAAACACGGGATCGCGGGCCTGACCAAAACCGTCGCCCTTGAAGTTGCTGAACACGGCATCACAGTCAACGCGGTGTCGCCGGGATACGTTCTGACCCCGCTGGTCGAAGCCCAAATCCCCGCCACCGCAAAAGCACGCGGGATATCCGAAAAGGACGTGATCCAGACCGTCATGCTGTCCAATCAACCCACCCGTAAATTCGTGGAAATCGAAGACGTTGCCGCCGCAGTCGCGTTCCTGTGTTCAGACACTGCCAAGGGCATCACCGGCAGCAATATGACCGTGGACGGCGGCTGGACCGCGCAGTAACTAGCCTACCAGTCGCCAACATTTTCCATAGAGGCCCAAGGCTCGACCGGTTGCAAAGCCTCGCCCTTCTGGATCAGCTCGACCGAGATGTTGTCAGGCGACTTCACAAAAGCAATATGCCCGTCGCGCGGCGGGCGATTGATCACCACGCCCTTGTCCATCAAATCATTGCAGGCTGTATAGATATTATCATAATAATAGGCCAGATGACCCCAGCTGCGACCGGTTTCCAGAACCTCGTCTGAATCCCAGTTATATGTCAGCTCCAGTTCCGGCCCATTGTGTTCACGGGCATTCGCCTCATCCCCGGGAGCGGCCAGAAAAATCAATGTGAACTTGCCTGCGGGCACTTCCTTACGACGGGTCTCGATCATCCCCATCTTGTTGCACCAAAAATCCAGAGACGCATCCAGATCGGTCACACGAACCATTGTATGGGCAAATTTCATATTGTTTCTCCTAAAAATATTTGCCCTAACCTATCACTGCACGACAACAGGTAAAGGGGGTAGGCTTGCATCGGCAAAAGAACGCCTTTATGGCTTATGCCGCAACCACCGGATCGCCCGCATGACCTTCTACCAAACCATATTCCTGTCGTTTCTTGTCGGTATCAGTCTGATCTGGCTTGCAGCAAAGTTTTTCAAAACCGATACCGATAATAGCAACAGCTGGCAACGCCCCTTGTTTATACTGGCAGGCGCGGCAATGATCGCCCTGATATTGTGGTTGCTTCTGCAAATCCTGATCGGCCTTCCCAGCTTATCACAAACCGTTGATCTACCGGGCATTTCACTGGGCCTATTGATCGCATACGGGTTTCAAAATGCCGTGACCGCGATCAAGACCCGCGCCAAGAATAAATTCAAATAACCACAGCCAAAGCAGGACACCATGCGGATACAAGCAAAACCCATTTCCGAATACCCTTGGGTTATCCGGGCGTTTTTCCGGAAACAAAAACACACATACGGTGCGGTTCTGGACCCCGGATTGCTTTGGGGGCGCGCACCGTGGGTTTTTTCCACCCTCGCCCTTTTATATGGCGCTTTCAACCGGCGAAAATCACCGATTGAACCGGCTTTACGCGCATTGATTACGGTACGGGTATCCCAAATCAATCATTGCGCATTTTGCATCGACATCAATTCCGCAACCCTGCTGAAACGCGGCGTGACACCCGAAAAAATCGACGCATTAGAAGGCTGGCGCACAAACGCCCTGTTTGATGCAAAGGAAAAGGCAGCGCTGGAATATGCCGAGGCCATGACCGATTCGAACCGCCGCGTTGACGACACGATATTCGCTGCCTTGAAGCCGCATTTTCACGATGACGCACTGGTTGAGCTGACCGGCCTGATTGCATTTCAAAACATGTCCAGTAAATTCAACAGCGCACTAGACGTCCCGCCGCAAGGATTTTGCAAATTGCCGAAAGCGCCGTAAATACATGGTTGGTAATGCGGGTTTCACCCACTAGGGTTATGCGAATTTACCTGGCAAAAATACCTCTAACAGCACAATAATTCCATAAAACACAGTACTATCAATAGCTTATGCCTACCAATACTAAATTAGTAAACTAGTTTAGTATTCCAAAAAGCCAGCCATTCCACCCGCTATATTTATCTGCTAGACCGCCCTGATGAAACAAGCCTCTAAAATACTATCCGTTGCACCCATGATGGACTGGACTGACCGGCACTGCCGTTATTTCCACCGCCTGATGTCGGCGCACAGCTTGCTTTATACGGAAATGGTCACAGCCCAGGCCGTTATCCACGGCAACCGGGAACGTTTGCTGGGATATAACCCCGAAGAGCATCCTGTCGCGCTGCAACTGGGCGGCTCTGATCCGGCCCTACTGGCCGAAGCCACCCG
>DAOUQS010000175.1 GCA_030625465.1 Amylibacter sp.
TTTTCCAGAAGATCGCCAAGCCCATATTCATCTTCGCCCTGCAATTCATGCATCAAAGCCCAGCGGTTTCCCGAACTTATCACAACCTCTTGCGCGCCCGCTTCACGGTGTTTGTAGCTGTCGCGCCCCGGTTGATCCAGATCGAACGCATGGTGGGCATGTTTGACAGTCGATACTGAATATCCGCGCGATTTCAGTTCTGTCACCAAGCCTGCAACCAGCGTGGTTTTGCCAGAGTTTTTCCACCCTACTACACCGAATAATTTCACAATGAATGCTCCTTAAGCAACTGCTGTGCTGTCGTATAATCCTCGGGGCGGTTCACGTTGAAAAACGGATCAAACGGTAGCGCATTAAACCTGACTTTAACCACACCATGCGGGTATGCCCATTGCACAACCTTACGCATTCCGGTGTCCAATGCACTGCGCAAATCATCGCACAAGGCGACCGGCCACAGGCCAAAGATCGGGTGGTTGTAAAACTTTGACCCCGCACCAGAGGTTTCGGCAATTGCAATTTTTCCGGATTGTGCCGCCAGCGCATCTTGCATCGCGCACACAAAATCATCCGGGAAAAACGGCGTGTCAGCGGCCACGGTCACGATGTGTTCCGCACCTTGCTGCCTTGCCCATTCCATCCCCGCCAGCACACCTGCCAAGGGGCCGGCGTAACCTTCGAAACTGTCACGGATCACCGGCAAACCGGGGGCTTGATAGCCCTGCACATCGCTGTTTGCATTGATCGCAATAGCGTCCACTTGTGCGGCCAATTTATCTGCTGCGCGTTGCAGCAAGGTTTTTCCATCCAGTTCCAACAGGCATTTATCCTGCCCGCCCATGCGCGTTGACAAGCCCCCTGCCAGAACAATACCTGCCGATTGTATCATTGGGCATCCTCATCTTTTGCATGATCCCAGATCAGACGTTCAGCCCCGCTTAAACAGGTGAACCGCTTGCCTTTCATCCGCCCGATCAGGGTCAGGCCAACCTGATTAGCCAGCTCTACCCCCCATGCGGTAAAGCCGGAACGCGACACCAGAACAGGAATGCCCATCAGGGCGGTTTTGATCACCATCTCGGAGGTCAGACGCCCGGTTGTATAAAGTATTTTATCGGCAGCAGTTTGTTTTTCCGACAGCATCCAGCCCGCGACCTTATCAACCGCATTATGCCGCCCGACATCCTCCATATAAACCAGCGGTTGGTCTTTTGAACACAAGACCGTGGCATGAACCGCGCCCGCTGCCAGATAAAGACTGGGCGTAGTGTTTATTTTTTTAGAGAGCGTATAAAGCCATGAGGTCTGCACCGCTACTTTTGGCAAAGCGACCGCATCCAGACCGTCCATAATATCACCAAAAACAGTTCCCACGGCGCAGCCTGACGTGCGGGTTTTCTTGGACAGCTTTTCTTCGTAGTTGGTTTCAATCGCCGTGCGCACAACAACGGTTTCCAGTTCTTCGTCGTAATCCACATCCAGAATTTCCTCATTTGGGTCAAGCATACGTTGATTGCGCAAAAAACCCAGCGCCAGATATTCGGGGTAATCCCCGATCGTCATCGCCGTAACAATTTCCCGACTGTTCAGAAAAATTGTCAGGGGGCGTTCTTCAATCACAGACATGTCGATGTTTGCACCATCCTGATCAACGCCAACAACCTTGCGCGTCAGGCGCACCGCGGTCACATCAGGGGCGATAATCATGCCTTTATCAATTTCAGCTTTGGGCAATTGTGTCTCCTGCAAAGGTGGGTTAACGATCAGCGGCAAGCTTTTCATAAATATTTACCAAGAGCACCCTATCCTAATGACAGCGTATAACAACACTACAAAAAGTACATTTTGGCGCGGCTTTCGCGAGTGCATGCCGTTTGTTCTGGTTGTCGTACCATTTGGCACCCTGTTCGGGGTTGCTGCGTCGGAAGCAGGCCTGAATATTTTGCAGGTTATGTCCTTTTCGGTGCTTGTTATTGCCGGTGCTGCCCAGTTCAGCGCTTTGGCCCTGCTGCAAGAAAATGCCCCGACAGTGATCATATTGCTGACCTCGCTGGCGGTTAATCTACGCATGGCAATGTACTCGGCTGCACTGGTTCCGCATTTCGGCAAATTGCCGCCACGGATGAAAATGCTAATCTCGTATTTTCTGGTAGACCAGTCCTTTGCGATGGGCATCAAGGAATATGAAGAACGTCCCGACCAGCCTGTGGAAAACAAAGTCGCCTACTTCTTTGGCTGCATGTTGGTCATGGCACCTTTCTGGTATGTTTCAACCTATCTTGGGGCCGCATTGGGGGCAAACATCCCCGACAAGTTCTCATTGGATTTTGCCGTTCCGATTTGCTTTATCGCCCTGATTGCGCCGACCTTGCGAACGGTTCCCCATATCGTCACCGCCCTTGTTTCGATCATTGCGGCCCTGTCACTGGCGTGGATCCCCTACAGTCTTGGCCTGATTATCGCCGCTATTATGGCCATGATGGCAGGCGCCTTTACCGAGTTGAAACTGGGAGCCGGCAAATGATACCCGACCCCACAAAAATCTGGCCCGTGATTATCGGGTTGGCGATAGGCACATTCCTTATCCGCTATTCTTTTCTGGGGCTTCTTGGCGACCGGGAATTGCCCGCATGGTTCCTGCGTCACTTGCGCTATGTCGGGGTCGCGGTTTTGCCGGGTCTGATTGCGCCGTTAATCCTGTGGCCACAAGCCACGGGTGGCACCCCCGACTTGGCGCGCATATTGGCGGCCATAGCGGCGATTACGATCGGCATCTGGAAGAAAAGCGTGATCGGCGCTGTAGTCTTGGGGTTTGGCACGCTTTATCTGGTGCAATATCTGGCAGGCTAAATCGGCAAGGCCGTGGTCTTGAACACCGTACGCAGGGCAAAGTTTGAACGCAGCTGCGCCACACCCGGCAAGCGCGATAAATACCTGCGGTGAATACGTGCAAAATCTTCGGTGTCAGAGGCGACGACCTTTAGCATATAATCCGCAGCCCCCGCCATCAGGTGGCATTCCAGCACATCGGGGATCAGTTTAACTTCACGCTCAAAGGCGTCCAGCACATCATCGGCCTGACTGGACAATGTAATCTCGACAAACACCGTTGTTTTGCGATCTACCTCGCGGGCGTCCAACAGTGCTACATAATCCTTGATGATTTTCTTCTTCTCAAGCTGTTGCACACGGCGGTGACAGGCCGAGGGTGACAGGTTCACCTTTTCGGCCAGATCAGCATTCGAGATGCGGCCCGCGCGTTGCAGGTTGTTCAAGATTCGACGATCTATTTCATCAATTTTCATTTTTGCAATCTTTCAGCGTAATATACGAAATATGAACAGATTATTCTAAGATTTTAATAATTACTAGGAATAACCTTGTTTATTTTCACATATTACGCGTGATACTTCGCTATCTTTAAATATAAACTAAACGGAGCTGTCATGCTTATCGGTTGTCCTACAGAAATTAAAAATCAAGAATATCGCGTTGGAATGACGCCCGCGGCCGCCATGGAAGCGGTCGCCAATGGTCACAGTGTAATCATTCAAAAATCTGCTGGCATCGGTGCCGGATTTGATGACGCGGCCTACCTGAACGCTGGCGCAGAAATCGTCGATACCGCAGCCGAGGTTTTTGCCCGCGCCGATATGGTCGTTAAGGTGAAAGAACCCCAAGCGGTCGAGCGCAAACAACTGCGTGAAGGCCAAATCCTGTTCACATATCTACACCTTGCACCCGATGCGCCGCAAACAATTGATTTGCTGGAAAGTGGTGTCACCGCAATTGCCTATGAAACCGTAACCGACAGAAACGGTGCCTTGCCATTGTTGGCACCAATGTCTGAAGTGGCCGGAAAACTGGCACCGCAGGTTGGCAGCTGGACATTGCAAAAAGCTAATGGTGGCCGGGGCGTTTTAATGGGCGGCATACCGGGTGTAACGCCTGCCAAAGTGGCTGTAATCGGCGGCGGTGTTGTAGGGACACACGCCGCACGCGTCGCCGCCGGTATGGGTGCCGCGGTTACCGTGCTGGACATGTCCTTACCCCGTATGCGCTATCTGGATGATGTCTTTGGCGGCACATTTAAAACCAGCTATGCATCAAAAGAAAACACTGCCGATCTGATCACACAGGCCGATATCGTTGTCGGTGCGGTTTTAATTCCCGGCGCTGCGGCCCCGACCCTGATCAGCCGCGCACAGCTTTCAACCATGAAACCGGGCGCAGTTCTGGTTGATGTTGCCATCGACCAGGGCGGCTGTTTTGAAACCTCCAAGGCCACAACCCACGATGATCCAATCTACGAAGTTGACGGTATCATGCACTATTGCGTGGCCAATATGCCCGGTGCGGTTGCCCGCACATCCACAATCGGTTTAGGCAATGCCACCATGCCGTTTATGATTGCCCTGGCGAACAAAGGCTGGAAACAAGCCTGTACCGATGATCCGCATTTGATGAATGGTCTGAATACACATGCCGGCAAAATCACTTATGAAGCCGTCGGTAAAGCGTTGGGTATGGATTACATTGATCCCCAAGCCGCTTTGAAAATTTAAATAGAAAAGGCCCGCTGAAATGGCGGGCCTT
>DAOUQS010000345.1 GCA_030625465.1 Amylibacter sp.
AAGGCCCAGCTTCGATTAGCGTAACCGGGACAATATTGCCCGATTCATCGAAAACCTGGGTCATGCCGACTTTCTTGCCAATAAGCCCTTTCATTCTCTCTCTCCTATTTCAAATTCCTTGACGGGACTGTCAGCCAGGGCATGGCTGCATCATCCCCGATCACCGTGTAGTAAACCGCCAGGGAAAGGAAGCTCGGATTGGTGTTCCATTCGCCCGTCCGGCTCTTACACGGCCACTTTGCTACTCGTGCACCCTAAGATTGTTCTGTTCTCCGGGGCACAAAATCAATTGTTAAATCTTAATCTCAATATCTACACCGGCTGGAAGATTCAAACGCATTAGTGTATCGATCGTCTTTGTATCTGGCTCCATGACATCAATTAAGCGCTTGTGAGTCCTTATCTCAAAATGCTCATGTGAGTCCTTGTCGATGAATGTCGACCGACGGACTGTGAAGCGTTCAATTCTTGTTGGCAGAGGGACTGGCCCGACTACTTTAGCGCCTGTGCGCTCGGCTGTTTCAACAATTCGTTGCGCCGATGAGTCGAGTACCCGATGGTCATATGCCTTCAGCCGGATACGAATCTTCTGTTTTGCCATTGTTCACCTATTCCAGGATCTCTGTGATAACGCCCGCGCCAACCGTCAAACCGCCTTCGCGGATCGCAAACTTCGAACCTTTCTCCAACGCCACCGGCGTGATCAGCTCCACCGTCAGGTTCACATTGTCCCCGGGCATCACCATCTCCACACCTTCCGGCATCTCGATCGTGCCCGTCACGTCCAACGTCCGAATGTAGAACTGCGGCCGATACCCGTTGAAGAACGCCTTGTGCCTGCCCCCCTCTTCCTTCGTCAGCACGTACACCTCACCCAGGAACTTCGTGTGCGGCTCTATCGAGCCCGGCGCTGCTACAACCATCCCCCGCTCTACATCCTCACGGTCGATCCCTCGCAGCAGCAAGCCCACATTGTCTCCAGCCTGCCCATCGTCCAGGATCTTGTGGAACATCTCCACCCCCGTCACCACCGAACCGAACGTCTTGTCTCTCTGCCCAACGATGTCTACCGCATCACCTGTCTTTATCTTCCCCCGATCTATACGCCCCGTCACCACCGTGCCGCGACCCTTGATCGAGAATACATCCTCCACCGGCATCATGAACGGCTTGTCCAGTTCACGCTTCGGCTCCGGTATGTACTCATCTACTACCCGCAGCAGTTCCTTGATGCTCTCATAATCTGGATCATCCGGATCCGTGCTGTCACTCTCCAGCGCTTTCAACGCACTCCCCATCACGATCGGCGTCTCGTCTCCAGGGAACTCGTAATCGGTCAACAGCTCCCGCAGCTCCAGCTCCACTAGCTCCAACAGCTCCGGGTCGTCCATCATGTCTATTTTATTCAAATACACCACGATCGACGGCACTTCCACCTGCCGCGCCAGCAGCACGTGTTCCCGCGTCTGCGGCATCGCCCCGTCCGGAGCCGCCACTACCAGTATCGCCCCATCGATCTGCGCTGCTCCCGTGATCATGTTCTTGATGTAGTCACGGTGACCGGGCATATCCACGTGCGCATAGTGCCGCTTCTCGGTCTCGTATTCCACATGCGCTATTGCTATCGTGATCCCCCGTTCTTTCTCCTCCGGCGCATTGTCGATCGAATCAAACGGCCGAAAATCAGCATCCCCACTAAATGATGCGTATTTCGTGATCGCCGCGGTTAACGTCGTCTTCCCATGGTCTATGTGCCCCATGGTTCCTACGTTCATGTGCGGCTTCGTCCGCTCAAATTTCTCCTTGGCCATGATCTTTCCCGCTCCTTATTAAAATAATGACTAGATCAAATTCCTCAGGGTCCTCAGCGGACTCCTACTAAAAGCCGATCGGTGACCTCTGCGGCCACCTTGGCGTAATGATCAAACTCCATTGTGAATACGCCCCTGCCCTGCGTGAGGGAACGTAAGACGGTTGCATAACCGAACATCTCGC
>DAOUQS010000404.1 GCA_030625465.1 Amylibacter sp.
GGCTGACATTGACCGGCGGTTGGGGCAAGATGTGCATCCTGATAATGTGCTGATTGTACCCGGCGGCAAGGTGACGATGTTTCTGGCAATCCTGATGTTCGGCGCCCCGGGAAAAGAGATACTGTACCCTGATCCCGGCTTTCCGATTTACCGTTCAATGATCGAATATACCGGGGCCACGCCCGTGCCCATTCCGATCTGCGAAGAAAACGGCTTTGCGTTTCGGGCAGCGGATGTTTTGGGTAAACTAAATCAGAAAACTAGTTTAGTAATTATCAACTCGCCTGCGAACCCCTGCGGTGGGGTGACGCCGCGCGCGGAAATTGATGCGCTGGTGTCCGGACTGGATGCATGGCCCGATGTTGCCATCATGTCAGATGAAATTTACGGGCAGATGACATATGACGGGCAGGAACATGTCTCTTTGCTGACCTATCCGTCCATTCGTGATCGTCTGATCTTGCTGGATGGTTGGTCGAAAACCTATGCGATGACCGGCTGGCGTCTGGGCTATTCGGTTTGGCCTGATGCGCTGATGGATGCAGCACGAAAACTGGCGGTAAATTCATGGTCATGCGTGAACGCACCGGCGCAATGGGGGGCCTTGGCAGCCCTTGAAGGGCCGCAGGATTGTGTGGCCGAAATGGTCGCCGAATTTGATCGCCGCCGTCGCGTGGTGGTGGCGGGGCTGAATGCATTGCCGAACGTCAGTTGCGTAACACCCTTGGGTGCGTTTTATGCGTTTCCGAACATTTCGCAAACCGGGCTGGGGGCAAAACAACTGGCTTCTGACCTGTTGGAAAAGGCTGGTGTGGCTACGATCGGCGGGCCTGATTTTGGCATCTTGGGCGAAGGCTATATTCGTTTAAGCTATGCGAACTCGGTCGAAAACATTGAACGTGCGCTGGCGCGGATGAAGGAATTTCTGGAAAGATGATGATGGATTTAGACGCGCTAATCGATGCCCTGCCCAAGACCGAATTGCACTTGCATATCGAAGGGACGCTGGAACCTGAAATGATGCTGGCCCTTGCCAAGCGCAACAAGATTAAGCTGCCCTATGCGAATGTTGCAGAGGTGCGGGCGGCTTACGAATTCAACAACCTGCAGGACTTTCTGGATGTCTATTACCAAGGCATGTCGGTGCTGATCGAGACTTGTGATTTTTATGATCTCACATGGGCCTATCTGGAAAAAGTACACGGGGACGGGGTGCGCCATGTGGAAATATTCTTTGACCCGCAGGCGCATATGGAACGCGGTGTTTCATTTGAAACCGTGCTGGGCGGGATCACATCCGCACTTGAAACCGCACATAAGGAAATGGGCATATC
>DAOUQS010000216.1 GCA_030625465.1 Amylibacter sp.
TTGAAATCACTTTCGATATATTGTGCAAGCTCGATCAGTACCGCCTGAATGCCTATATTGTTGACCAGCTTCATCATGTTATCGACAGAAACAAACGGCACATAGGCCAAAGCGGATGGTTTTGGATGGGTCATATCAGAAGCTTCCGGTTTTACGATCAAGGACGCGGCGGCCAAACAGGCTTGCGGTCAGATCGGTTAAAAGACGCGCGGTGCGACCGCGTTCGTCAAGGAAAGGATTAAGCTCTACCAGATCAAGCGAACTGACAAGCCCGCTGTCATGCAGCATTTCCATAATCAGATGGGCCTCTCGAAAAGTACAGCCACCGGGCACCGTGGTACCCACGGCAGGCGCGATGCTGGGATCCAGAAAATCCACGTCGAAACTGACATGCAACAAACCGTTGGCGGCAATCACATTATCCAGAAACTCGCGTAGCGGGGCGGCGACGCCACATTCGTCAATGGCGCGCATATCGTGCACCGTGATGCCCAGCCGATCAATGTTCTTCGCTTCCGCCGGATCAACCGAGCGGATCCCCATCATGCATATGTTTTTCGGGTCAACCGGATGGGTGAGTTCGGGGAATGCCTCAAACCCGGGGCGCCCAGTAAAATAGGCTACAGGCGTGCCATGTAGATTGCCGCTTGCGGTGCTGCCGGGCGTATGCAGATCAGGGTGCGCGTCCAGCCACAAAACAAACAGCGGGCGGCCTTTTTGTGCCGCACTGCGCGCAACCCCTGAAACAGTTCCCGCAGACAGACTGTGGTCACCGCCTAGAAAAACCGGGAAATCACACGATTGGGCGGCCTTGAATGCCGCATCACTTAAGCTGCGCGTCCAGCCGACAGTTTCCGCCAGATTATGCACCGCCATATTGGGATGCGCCTCTACCGTTACCGCATCGGGTTGCATATCGCCCAGATCGGTAACATCCCAACCCATGCACGTTAGCATTTCCGGCAAGCCTGCCGTACGCAAGGCCGCAGGCCCCATCAGACAGCCCGGCTGGCTGGCACCTGTTTGCACCGGAGCCCCAAGAATTTGGCATTTTTTACGCATCGTTTTATCCACCCGTATTATATTTCTTGATAATCGTAATTGAATAAAATGTACTACCTAACCCAATATAGTGTACAAAATAATAAAAATACTTTACACTTCGCATATATAATTGCGCAATAGGATGGATATATGATTGAAATCACCAAAACGGACCGTCGGTTACTAGCGGAATTACGCACCAACGGACGGGCCTCATTGACAGAGCTTGCAGCCGCCACGCAAATATCACGCGCCACCGTAAAAACCCGCCTGGAACGCCTGATTGCCGGCGGTGTCATTCGCCGTTTCACGGTTGAAACCGACCTTGATGATCGTGACGGGGTGCGCGCGATTACAACCGTAGAATTACAAGGCTCGATGTCACGCGCGGTGATCCGTTCTTTGCGCAAAATTCCCGAAATAACGTCATTGCATTCGACCAATGGCAAATGGGATCTGGTGGCGGAAATCCGCACTGATAACCTACGGGAAATCGACCGGATTTTACGCCAGATCCGCGAAATATCAGGGGTGCTGAATTCCGAAACCAGCCTGCTGCTGGACGTGGCTTAAACCGGTAGAATTGTTGTTGATTTGATCTCTTCCATCGACAACAGGGCTGTGACGTTGAAAATCTTCACTTCTGAAATCAAGGCCTGATAGAAAACATCGTAAGCCTTGGCGTTTTCCACCCGCACTTTCAAGATGTAATCAATGTCGCCCGCAAGACGGTGCGCTTCCAGCACTTCGGGGCGTGCCATCAATGTGTTAACAAACTTTTCCTGCCAGTTTTTATCATGCTCCGACGTGCGCACCAGCACAAAGAAACAGGCCTCAAGCCCCAGCTTTTGCGGGTCCAGTATTGCCGTGTTGGCCAAAATCAAACCCGAGGCACGGTGCTTGCGAATACGGTTCCAGACCGGGGTCTTGGAGGCCCCGACTTTCTTGGCAATATCATCCAGACTTTGCGACGCATCCGCCTGTAGCTCACTTAAAATTTTCCGGTCGATTGCATCCAGTTGGTCAGCCATTCTGGTTTTTCCTTGAATTCGAAACACATTCTTCATAATGCGCCGCTTGGTGGGATATTATCCCTATCTACAAGATGTGTATAGGGTAATATTGGAATATTGTTCCATTTAAACTATATATTCAGGAAGCCAACCCAAAAGGATAGTGCCAATGCGCCATTTTCCGATCTTTATGAACCTTGATAACCGCCGTGTCATCGTCTCGGGTGCTGGTGCCTGCGCTGTTGCCAAGTTGCGCCTGTTGTTGAAAACCAATGCGGATATTCTGGTTTTCGGGGCCAAGCCGGACAATCAGGTGCTGCAATGGACGCAAGGCGGTCAAATCACGTATTTCGCCCGCCCGGTAATTGCCGACGATGTCACCAGTGCAGCACTGGTTTACGGTGCCAGTGAAGATGCGCTTGAAGACAGGCGTGTCGCTGATCTGGGACGCGCCGCAGGTGCTTTGGTTAATATCGTCGATAATCTGGAAGACAGCCAGTTCATCACCCCCGCGATTGTGGACCGCACGCCCGTCACTGTGGCCATTGGCACCGAAGGTGCGGCACCAGTTCTTGCGCGCAAGATCAAGCAACAGCTAGAAGAAGCCCTGCCAGAGAAATTAGGCGCGCTTGCCCGTATCGGCCAAGCCTTTCGTCCGGTCGCAGACAAAATCCCCATGGGGCGCAAACGGCGTGAATTTTGGTCGCAGTTCTATTTTAAACGCGGCCCGCTGGCTTGGGCCAAGGGTGGCAAGGCTGCGGTTGAACGCGATATTGACAGCCTATTCAACGAGGTTGTCTCGGCGCAGGCCGAACAGGGCCACGTCTGGCTGGTCGGTGCTGGCCCCGGCGACCCTGAATTGCTGACCCTGAAAGCCCGCAACCTGCTGCATGAGGCCGATGTGGTGATTTATGATCACCAAGTCCCCAAGCCCATATTGGAACTGGCACGGCGCGAAGCGATTGTGATCGAAACCGGGGTGAAAACCTTTGGTGCCGCATGGAAACAAAGCCATATCAATGCGCTTTTGATTAAGCATGCAAAGCGCGGCCACCATGTTGTGCGCCTTAAATCCGGCAACCTGATCGAGACCGCTGAAACCGGTGCGTTGACAGACGCAAATATTGCGTTTGGCATAGTGCCGGGCATTTCGGCCTCGGCGACACTGCATACCCCCCAAGAAGTGGAGCTTGCATAATGGCCCGCGCATTTACCCCCAAAGTCCTGACCGCCAACCGCCTGATCGAGGGCGATGTGGTTTATTACGGCACGAACGGCACATGGGTTCTATCCCACGACGCAGCGCTTTATATAACGGATGAACTTCAGGCCAATGACCTGCTTTCACAAGCAAACGCACAAGCCGCGCTTCTGGTCGGGGCCTATCTGGCCGATGCGGTTCTGGAAGGTGACAAACCTACCCCCACCCATTTTCGTGAAGATTTCCGCACCCGTGGCCCATCAAACTACAACCACGGCAAGCAGGCAAAGGCATAAATCCATGTATAGTTACAACGCATTTGACAAAGAATTTATCCAGAACCGCGTGCAGCAGTTTCGATCACAGGTCGAACGCCGTGTGGACGGCAGCCTGACCGAGGATGAATTTAAACCCCTGCGTCTGATGAACGGGCTTTATCTGCAACTGCAC
>DAOUQS010000270.1 GCA_030625465.1 Amylibacter sp.
AGGGCAAGCACTGGGCGCAGATTGAAACGGATTATGTGTTGCTGCATCAGGGCATTGTGCCCAACGCAAATCTGGCGATCTCTGCAGGGTGCAAACACATATGGAGCGCCGCGCAGTTATGCTGGCACGTTGAGGTCGATCACTGGTGTGAAAGCGATATAGCCGGCATTGCGGTTGCAGGTGACAATGCTGCAATCAATGGCGCAATAGCCGCACAACACTCTGGCAAAATCGCCGCTCTTGGTGCGGTTTGCCGCAGTGGATTAATCAGCCAAGCCATCCGTGATCAAAAAGCGGCCGCACCGCGCCGCGCACTGGCATCTGAAACCCGCATCCGGCGCTTTCTTGACGCGATGTTCAAGCCCTCACCAGCGATGCGCATTCCAAGCGAAGACACCACAATTGTATGCCGCTGTGAAGAGGTTACTGCCGGGCAAATACGTGATGCGGCAAGCCAAGGATGCGGTGATACAAATCAGTTAAAAAGCTTCACCCGTTGTGGCATGGGGCCATGTCAGGGGCGGTTTTGCGCATTAACAGCAGCCGAGATTATTGCACAGGAAAATGACCTGCAAGTTACAGATATAGCGCACCCGCGCCAACGCCCGATGGTAAAGCCCTTGTTGCTTGATGAGCTGGCATCGCTTTGCCCCGCACCCAACGATGGGGGTAAGTAAATGACCGGCACATCGGATGTGATTGTCATTGGCGGCGGCCTGCACGGGTTATCCAGTGCGCTGCATCTGGCATTGGCAGGCTTGCGTGTAACGATTATTGAAAAAAACACAGTTGGCCGTCATGCCTCCAGCGCTAATGCGGGGGGTGTGCGGCAGTTGGGTCGCGCGTTGCCCGAAGTACCACTTGCCTGTGCGGCCTTGGCCCGTTGGCATAATATTTATGATCTTGTGGGGGATGATTGCGGGTTTGTGAACGCCGGGCAAATCAAGGTTGCCGAAACAAAAAGCCAGCTGGAACAGTTGAAGAAGCGCCGTGAAACGCTGCTTAAGTTGGGTTTCGAACACGAAGAAATCATTGATGCAGATACACTGTACGAACAGCTTCCGGCACTTGCGCCAGATTGTGTTGGCGGCATGATTGTGCGCAGTGACGGCCATGCAAATCCGTTTCAAACCGTACAGGCGTTTCGCCACAAAGCTTTGTCACTTGGTGTGGAAATCCTCGAAAATACCTGCGTGCAGGGCTTGAAACATCTTGCAGGTATCTGGCACGTCAGCACTTCACGCGGGGATTTTCAGGCCCCGATTGTGATAAACGCCGCCGGGGCATGGGGTGGGCAGATAGCCGCTATGCTTGGTGATCAAGTGCCGATAAAAACGCAAGCCCTGATGCTGATGGTTACTGAACGATTAGCACCATTTGTTAAGCCCGTTGTGGGCGCGCAGGGACGCTCCCTTTCATTCAAGCAATTTGAAAACGGAACCGTCCTGATCGGGGGCGCATATGAAGGGCGCGCAGAGCTTGATACTGGAAAAACACATCTGAATTTCAATCGCCTTGCGCAAAATGCCGCTGCTGCTGCTGCCCTGTTTCCCGCCATGCGCCAAGCCAATATTTTACGCTGTTGGGCTGGAATTGAAGGGCAGATGCCCGATAATCTGCCGGTCATTGGCCCCGGATCGCAACAGGGTATCTATCACATATTCGGATTTTCCGCACACGGCTTTGCACTGGCGCCAATCGCCGGGCAAATCATAGCAGACCTGATCAAGGACGGCGCATCCGGCTTTTCCATTGATAGTTTTTCGGCAGATCGATTCTAACCCGGATGGATGCGCACCTCGGCCTGTAATTGCCTAGCATATATTGTATTTCCATAAAAAAGCCTCAATCCAATCCTAAACTGTAAGCTTAAGCACGCGCTTTTAAACCAACGAGAGCGTTATTAAGATTTTACTGGCGGAGAACCAAGACGTTATGGCGGCAACTAAATACCTGCGGGAAGGTATCGTTTCAAACATTCAGGCTGGCGCAGGCAAATGCAATTTCGCATCGCCTGAAAACGCTGCAATGACGCTTATGCCAACTGATCTGCATTGGCATGAACCCCGTACCGAGCTGCATAATTCCATTCAATCATATCCTTCCGGATGGTGGATTGTTCCATTTGTAGGCTTGGGCCTATACATGTGGGTTTTAATAATAAATGCGGTACTGGGACTTCTGTCCTAATCCTAAAGACGCATTTGCGCCCCTCTTTTTATTACTCCTAGACATGGATCTCTAGCTTGGCATCACCAAACGCGGGCAATACCTGGTTAATCGCATCAAGAGGCATAACTCTGCAATGCTCTCCTCGCCACGAAGACCATCAAGAACAATCCTGATCTTCTCCTCCGCAGAATACTGCTTGCGGGTGGCTCGCTGGATGTCTTTGACTATCTTCTCCGACGCTGTGCGCCGTGTTCCGGGTTTCGGTGGAAGGGTTCATGGGGTGTTTCTCCGGGGTCAAAGTCATTTATATGCTGACCCAAGAGCAATCAATTTTACGCTTAGTCAACACCTACCCTATAGCGATCGGTGAATGGAAACGTCTAAGATGACCAAAGAAAGTTCAGTAAGCGCTTATCTGTTCCATAACTACAACATTATCTTATATGGAGAGAGATCAGCGCCAGTATATGTGCGACCTATTACGCAGTTGTAAGCAATGGTAAAGGATTGTGCACGAATGCAAACTCTTAGGTGGCAACGATGGTGGCATGAAATACCTAGCAATATGTTTTATCAATAAAAACAATAACTTGATAGGGTTTATGGCGGAGACGAAG
>DAOUQS010000158.1 GCA_030625465.1 Amylibacter sp.
GTTCTGGACATGGGCTATTCGGCGGCTGTGGTTGACTGGCGCGGTCAGGGATTGGCGGATCGTATCGCGTCCAATCACCAACTGGGCCATGTGAAGCATTTCCATGACTTCCAGCGCGATGTCGATGAAATGATGCTTGCAGTCAAGGATGCAGGTCTGCCAGAGGCGCACACACTTTTGGCCCATTCCATGGGTGGCACGATTGCGCTGCGCGCATTGCATAACGGTCTGCCGGTTAAAAAAGTGGTCTTTTCGGCCCCGATGTGGGGTATTTATGTCGCTCCCTTATTGCGGGTGCCAGCCAAACTGATCACCGATATCGGCCCCTTGATCGGCTTTGCAAAAAGATTTTCACCGAACACCAACCCCGATAACTATGTGCAGGCAAACCCGTTCGAAGGCAACGTCCTGACCAATGACGCGGCAACCTATCAATGGCTGGTCGATCAACTGGACGCGCACCCCGAACTGGGCATTGGCGGCCCAAGTATAAACTGGCTGCATCAGGCTTTTGTGGAATGTGCGAAGCTACGCCGGATGGCACCGCCGAAACAGGAATGCCTGTGTTTTCTTGGCACCGAGGAAGAAATCGTATCACCCAGGGCCATCACCAAAGTCATGTCCTGTTGGCCAAATGGCAAGCTGGTGGAAATTGAAGGTGCCCAACACGAGGTGTTTATGGAAAAGCCATATGTTCTGGATATTGCATGGCGTGAAACTGCCAGGTTTCTGGGCTAGCTATTTAACAGCACAAGTGCCTGTTCATGTGTCCGTGGATCACCTGCGGCAATCACTTGCCCGCCCTGATGCGCCGGACCGCCCTGCCAGTCAGTGACAATGCCGCCCGCATTTTGCACCACACCCATCGGGCCCTGGGTGTCAAAAGCGTTCAGGCCTGCTTCAATCACCAAATCTATATTGCCGGCAGCCAGCAGCGCATAGGCGTAACAATCGGTGCCGTAGCGGGTCAGCTTGCATTCGTATGAGACCCGTTGAAACGCCGCCGCCTCAGCAATAGTTCCCACCTCTGGCATTGTTGTGAACAGCACTGCGTTGCTTAATGTTGCACATTCACGCACCGCAATATCGTGCGTTTGATCCAGATGTGTCCAGCTTGCCTGCCCGAACCCGCCCCAGAACCGTTCCGCTGTGAACGGTTGGTCGACAATACCCAAGACCGGCCCCGCGCCCGCATTCAGCCCGATTAGCACCCCCCATGTTGGTGTCCCGCTGATAAAGCTGCGTGTCCCGTCAATCGGGTCCAGCACCCATGTCAGGCCGGTGGTTCCGACCGTATCGGCGTATTCCTCGCCCATAATCCCGTCATCCGGACGGCGCGCGGCCAATATACGGCGCATTTCGCGTTCAATGGATTTATCCGCCACAGTCACCGGATCAAACCCGCGTTCCAGCTTGTTTTCCAAACCCTGATCCGGATTGCGGAAATACTGCAAAGCGATGGGTCTTGCGGCATCGGCCAGGGCATGGGCCACGTCTTGCAGCTCTGCTTTCAGGGAATTCGATAGTTTTGGCATAAAAAAACTCCAGTCGGACACGCATCCAACTGGAGTTTTCATAATGCTGGGCAGGGGTCAACCACATACCTAATTATTTTACTCTTTACACACCTAACCCAGACACCTTGGGGACTTACATTTACACTAACGCTTACTTGTTACTTGGCAGCCACCTTATTAATTCGTTATTAATTCATGCAGCTTTAGGCGACATCGCTTAGAACGCGTGCCAGATCAAAAAGCTTGCGGCGCTGGTTTTCCGGTATCGCGTAATACGAACGCACCAGTTCCAATGCCTCTTTATCCGCCAGCAGATCACCCTGACCGCCGGCATCGTTTCCAGAGGACGTTCCAGATTCGTCATAACCATCGAAAAAGAATATGATAGGCACGTCCAGTGCATCGGCAATATCCCAAAGCCGCGATGCGCTGATCCGGTTCATACCGGTTTCATATTTCTGAATTTGCTGGAACTTTATTCCGACCGCTTCACCAAGCTGTTGTTGGCTAAAACCAACCATCCAGCGGCGCTGTCTTACACGTTTCCCAACATATTCATCTACAGGGTGTGCCATTGTCTGTTTCCTTGTCTCTACTTTAGGTAATATAGCAATTCACATGCGCGAATACATTCATAGAAACGAATTAAATGGGGGTTACCTTAGGAAGGTTATATTAACTATTTGTTATTACTCTATTAATAGTTTTATTTAAATCCACTATGCGCCATTCAGATATCAATTAAAAGGCGAACCCCTAACCAAAGGTTAGTTTGCTAAAAGATTCATATTTGCAATATGCAACTTACCCTGCGTAAACTTATTCGCATTATGCAAAGAATTTGCAGGGAACCTATAAAAAGAATCACTGCCCTTACATTCAACCCGTGGTTCTGTTGGTTTCAGATAAACCCAGATCCGGCAGTAAACACGATGACACAATTCCTATATACATTGCTTTTCAGTGTCTGCCTTATCGGTTCCAACGGCCTGCTGTTATCACCGATGCTGCCGATCATAGGCGCCGAGTTGCAGTCCCCGCTTTCACACATCTCACGGGCGGTTGCCGCTTATGGCGCCGGCAGTGCGCTGTCTGCAATCTGGCTTGGCCGCTATCTGGACGGCTTTGGCATGAACCGCGCATTGTTTTACGCAATGGCTGTGGCTGGCGTGTCGCAAATCCTGGCGGCATTCACACAAGGCTGGATATTACTTACCACATTTCAAATGCTGGCAGGTGCCGCCGCAGGCATCGCCCTGCCGTCGATCTATGGTCTAGCAACAACCGTTGCCCCGAAAGGCAAAGAGGCGCAGGTTCTAAGTCGGGTCACTTTAGGCTGGTCATTGTCTTTGGTCGCAGCCGTTCCACTTGCCGCGTTCCTGGCCGATTTACTTGGCTGGCGTTCAACGCTGGCAACAATCGGCGCGCTTCACATCGCAATGCTACTGCCCCTAAGCCTATTCAAGTCGGCCCCGACCCCGTCAAAAACCAAGTTCAGCCTGCTGACCCCGTTCACCCTGCCCGGCAGTTTTTCGATCTATACAATTAACTTCCTATTTATGGCCTGCTTTTACGGCATTTACGCATTCAGCGGCACACAGGCCGTCACGGGTTTCGGTCAAAGCACAACCCAAGCTGGTTTGATTGCGTTGATTTATGGTCTCGGGTTTGGCGCGGCCAGCCTTTTTGCAGCCCCTTTGGGCCGCCTGCCTGCCAATGTCGCTATGCCCGCCGCATTACTGGCCGCCACGGGGGTGATCTACGCTATCGCAATCGCACCAAACTATCAAAACTTTCTGATAACCTTTGGTGTATGGGGGTTTATGAACCACCTGATCCTGAACTTAATCCTGACACGCATCTCGGATTTATCCGCGACCCATAAAGGGGCAACGCTGGCGATGTATAGCGGGGTCACCTACATCGCTTCAATGGTTGCTATTCTGGGGTTCGGCAGCTTGATTGAAACCCGCGGCTTTGTACAGATCGTACTATTAGCCGCAGGCATTCAGTTTTGCGCATTTCTGGTTTCACTGGTTTTCAAAAAACCGGTTTAGCTGGCAACCTTAGACATGCGTTTACGATCATTGGCGTCCAGATAACGTTTGCGCAGGCGGATAGAGTTCGGTGTGACCTCTACCAGCTCGTCATTATCGATATAGGCAATCGCTTCTTCCAGTGACATCTTGATCGGTGTGGTCAAACGCACCGCTTCGTCGGTGCCAGAGGCCCGCACGTTGGTCAGTTTCTTACCCTTCAAAGGGTTCACTTCCAGATCGTTTTCACGGTTATGCTGGCCAAGGATCATGCCGACATAAACCTCTTCCTGTGCGCCGATAAAGAACCTGCCGCGGTCTTCCAGATTGAAAATCGCATAAGAAACAGATTGCCCGCTACCCATAGAGATCAGCACACCGGCACGACGGCCCGGAATTGGCCCTTTGTAAGGTGCCCAGCCGTGGAACACACGGTTCAGCACGCCTGTACCGCGCGTATCGGTCATAAACTCGCCGTGATAGCCGATCAGGCCACGTGCAGGCACGTGTGCTATGATCCGCGTTTTGCCGGCACCGGCCGGTTTCATTTCAGTCATCTCGCCACGGCGGTGACCAGTGATCTTTTCGATCACAGCACCGGAATATTCGTCATCCACATCAATGGTAACTTCTTCGATCGGCTCCATCTTCTGGCCGTTTTCTTCTTGAAACAGCACCTGCGGGCGCGAGATTGACAGCTCAAAACCCTCACGGCGCATATTTTCAATCAAAACACCCATCTGCAATTCACCACGACCCGCCACTTCAAAGGCTTCGCCGCCCGGAGTATCGGATATTTTGATTGCGACGTTAGACTCGGCTTCTTTCATCAAACGGTCACGAATGACGCGCGACTGTACTTTCTTGCCGTCACGACCTGCCAATGGGCTGGTATTGATGCCGAAGGTCACAGTGATGGTCGGCGGGTCAATCGGTTGGGCTGGAATGGCTTCAGTTACAGACTGTTCGGCCAAAGTATCGGCCACCGTTGCTTTGGACATACCCGCAATAGATACAATGTCACCAGCTTCGGCCACATCAATCGCTGTTTGATCCAAACCACGAAACGCCATAACCTTGGTGACACGGAAGTTTTCGATCAAAGTCCCGTCGCGCGACATCGCTTTGATGGTTTGACCTGTTTTCAACTTGCCGGTTTCAACACGGCCCGTCAGCAAACGACCCAAGAACGGATCGCCGCCCAATGTTGTTGCCAACATGGTGAACGGTTTATCTTGTTCTTTGATTTGCGCAGGGGCCGGCACATGTTCAATGATCAGATCGAACAAAGCGTCCAGATCTTTGCGTGGGCCATCCAGTTCCATATCAGCCCAGCCGGAACGGCCGGATGCGTACATGGACGGGAAATCCAGTTGTTCATCCGTAGCATCCAGATTAGCGAACAGATCAAAACAATCGTCC
>DAOUQS010000138.1 GCA_030625465.1 Amylibacter sp.
CCCATTCATCATGCACTCCACTGGAATCAGGGTGACCTACAAGTATGCGAAGCTTGCTTGAATATGGGGCCAACCAGTGATGTTGAAAGGAAAACGGCAATGAAAGCCACTGAATTAAAAGACAAAACACCTGACCAGCTGCGCGAAGAGCTGGCATCCCTGAAAAAGGAATCGTTTAACTTGCGTTTCCAGGGTGCCACGAACCAGTTGGAAAACACCTCACAGATCAAAACCGCACGGCGTAGCGCTGCGCGCGTTAAGACAATTTTGAACCAGAAAGCCGCTGAAGCGGCTGCTGAATAAGGAAGTTTGATATGCCAAAACGTATTCTATCCGGCACAGTAACAGGCGACCAGAACGAACAAACCATCACGGTTTCTGTTCAGCGTAGCTTTCAGCACCCGGTTCTAAAGAAAACTATCCGTAAGTCCAAAAAATATCGGGCACATGACGCGGATAATACATTCAAAATTGGCGACAAAGTCCGCATTGAAGAATGCAAGCCAATTTCGAAAACCAAACGTTGGACGGTTCTGGCCGACGCTTAACAGCCAAGCCAGATAATCCAACTTAACGAAACCCTGGGGGAAGTCCCCAAAGGTCGGAAGGAAACCAAATGATCCAGATGCAGACCAACCTGGATGTAGCTGACAACAGCGGCGCTCGCCGTGTTCAGTGCATCAAGGTTCTGGGCGGTTCCAAACGGAGATATGCCTCTGTTGGAGACATCATCGTTGTTTCTGTGAAAGAAGCCATTCCACGCGGTCGCGTGAAAAAAGGCGACGTTCGCAAAGCAGTTGTGGTACGCACCAGAAAAGAAGTCCGTCGTGAAGACGGCACAGCAATTCGCTTTGACAGCAATGCTGCAGTTATCCTTAACAACGCAAATGAGCCCTTAGGTACACGTATCTTTGGCCCAGTTGTACGTGAATTGCGTGCGAAGAACTTCATGAAGATCATCTCGCTTGCGCCGGAGGTGCTGTAAGATGGCTGCTAAGTTGAAATCAGGTGACAAGGTCATCGTGCTGACCGGTAAAGACAAAGGTAAAGAGGGCGAGATCGCCACTTTGAACCCATCTACCGGTAAAGCGATTGTGACAGGTATAAACACATCAATCCGTCACGTTAAACAATCACAAAACGCTCAAGGTGGCCGTGTTCCAACGGACATGCCGATCCAGTTGTCAAATCTGGCATTGGTTGACCCGAAAGAGGGCGGTGCAACGCGTGTTGGCTTCAAAATCGAAGACGGCAAAAAAGTGCGTTTCGCTAAAAAATCAGGAGCATTGATCGATGGCTGATTATAATCCACGTTTAAAAGCGCTCTATACTGACAAAGCACGTAGCGCTTTGAAAGAAGAGTTCGCCTATAAGAACGACATGATGATCCCGAAGTTGGATAAAATCGTTCTGAACATGGGTGTTGGTGAAACTGTAAACGACACCAAGAAAATTCGTTCTGCTGTAGCCGGCATGGCAACGATTGCAGGTCAACAACCTGTTATTACCAAAGCCAAGAAATCCATCGCTGGTTTCCGTGTACGTGAAGAAATGCCTTTGGGCTGTAAAGTCACGTTGCGCGGCGAGAAGATGTATGAATTTCTTGACCGTTTGGTAACAGTCGCTATGCCACGTATCCGTGACTTTCGCGGCATTTCGGCCAAAAGCTTTGACGGCAACGGTAACTACGCCATGGGTCTGAAAGAACACATCGTGTTCCCAGAAATTAACTATGACGACGTAGATCAAATGTGGGGCATGGATATCATCATCTGTACGACCGCAAAAACAGATGCAGAAGCTAAAAGCTTGTTGAAGCAATTCAACATGCCTTTTAACGACTGATCGCGGAAGGGAAGAAAACATGGCAAAAGCTGCAATGATCCAACGCGAACTTAAGCGCCAAAAGCTGGTGGCAAAATTTGCTACCAAGCGTGCCGCGCTGAAAAAGATCGTGAACAATCAAGAACTGCCAATGGAAGAACGCTTTAAAGCGGGTCTGAAACTGGCAAAACTACCGCGTAATTCATCGGCAACCCGTCTGCACAATCGCTGTCAGATCACTGGTCGTCCGCATGGTTACTATCGTAAACTTAAAGTGTCTAGGATTGCACTGCGCCAGTTGGCGTCAGATGGTATGATCCCTGGCATGGTTAAATCTAGCTGGTAAGGGAGAGATATAAATGAACGATCCTATCGGTGATATGCTGACACGTATTCGCAACGCACAATTGCGTGGCAAGTCTACTGTGTTAACACCAGCGTCAAAACTGCGTGGTTGGGTGCTCGACGTTCTTGCGAACGAAGGCTATATCCGCGGTTATGAAAATGCGACATCTAAAACAGGTTTCCCAGAATTGGAGATTTCTTTGAAATACTTCGACGGTCAACCTGTGATCAAAGAGATTAAGCGCGTGTCCAAACCGGGCCGCCGCGTTTATTCCAATGTTCAAGACATCCCGACTGTTCGTCAGGGTCTTGGTGTTGCCATTGTCTCCACGCCAAAAGGCGTGATGTCAGATGCACAAGCACGTACTGCCAATGTTGGTGGTGAAGTGCTGTGCACGATCTTCTAGGAGTATCTGATGTCTCGTATTGGTAAAAAAGCTGTTGATCTGCCAACTGGTGTAACCGCCACAATCTCAGGTCAAAAAGTCGAAATCAAAGGTCCGAAGGGTGTTCTATCCTTTATGGCCACTGATGACGTAACTCTCACTTTGGAAGACAACGCGGTTTTAGTAAGACCACGCGGTATGTCCAAACGTGCGCGTCAACAATGGGGTATGTCCCGCACCCAGATCGCAAATTGCGTAAAAGGTGTAACGGAAGGCTTCAAGAAAGAACTGGAAATCAACGGTGTTGGTTATCGTGCTAAAATGGTTGGCAATGTCCTGAATATGACATTGGGCTATTCACACGATGTTAACTTCGATGTTCCGGATGACGTGACTGTTACGGCACCTAAAGTAACCCAAATCATCGTTGAAGGTATTGATAGCCAACGTGTTGGCCAAATCGCGGCGCAAATTCGCGCTTGGCGTAAACCGGAGCCTTTCAAAGGCAAGGGTATCAAATACAAAGGTGAATATATCTTCCGCAAAGAAGGTAAGAAAAAGTAAGGAGCGCATAATATGGCTAATAGTAAAAGAACGCTGTTTCTTAAGCGCCGCATGCGCAACCGGAACAAAATTAAGAAGATGGCCAATGGCCGTCCTCGCCTGAGCGTTCATCGCTCATCCAAGAACATCAGTGTTCAACTGATCGATGATGTAAATGGTGTAACACTGGCTGCAGCTTCCACATTGGAAAAAGAGCTGGGTGTTATCGGCAAAAACAACAAAGAAGCTTCTGCTAAAGTGGGTGCTGCAATTGCAGAACGTGCTAAAAAAGCAGGCGTTGAAGAGTGTTATTTTGATCGTGGCGGCTTTTTGTTCCACGGCAAGGTCAAAGCACTTGCAGACGCGGCCCGCGAAGGCGGTTTGAAGTTTTAGAAAACTTGCAGGTGGGCGTAAAGCCCACCTCGATGATCCGGGGGGTTTTGCCCCACTTGGGTTGGTAATTCAGGGTGTAAACCCATTTTTTCAGGAGGCCTTCATGGCTAGAGACAATAACCGCCGGGGTCGCGATCGCGACGAAACACCGGAATTTGCAGATCGTCTGGTTGCGATCAACCGCGTATCCAAAACAGTTAAAGGCGGTAAACGCTTTGGCTTTGCAGCACTTGTTGTTGTGGGCGACCAAAAAGGCCGTGTCGGTTTTGGCAAAGGTAAAGCCAAGGAAGTTCCTGAAGCGATCCGTAAAGCCACAGAGCAAGCCAAACGCCAAATCATCCGTGTTCCATTGCGCGAAGGCCGCACATTGCACCACGATGTAAACGGTCGTCACGGTGCTGGTAAAGTTGTGATGCGTACCGCACCACAAGGTACCGGTATTATTGCCGGTGGCCCGATGCGTGCCGTGTTTGAAATGCTTGGTGTACAAGACGTTGTGTCCAAATCCATTGGTTCAGCAAACCCGTACAACATGATCCGCGCAACGATGGATGGTCTGGCTAAAGAAGCATCTCCACGTAACGTTGCACAACGTCGTGGCAAGAAAGTTTCCGACATCCTGCCAAAAACAGATGCAGCACCTGCTGCTACGGAGGCTTGAGTTAAATGGCTAAAACAATCGTCGTAAAACAGATCGGTTCCCCGATCCGCCGCCCCGCCAAACAACGCGCAACGCTTGTTGGTTTGGGCTTGAACAAAATGCACAAAACCCGCGAACTGGAAGATACACCTTCCGTACGCGGCATGGTTGCCAAGATCTCTCACATGGTAGAGATCATCGAGGAAAAGGGCTGAATAGCCTGACCTCTTTGTAAAGAATTAAGAACGCCTCGTAGGAAACTGCGGGGCGTTTTTGTGTTTCAAATTCACTATAATCGAAGTAAATAACCAAAAAATTGATAGGAATTATTTAATGTTTAATCTTCTTCAAGGTCTAGAATGGGAGAACGGAAACCAATCAATGTCTATTGGGCGCGTCTATTCCGATGACAAACCTAAGCCACCCACAAAAGATTTTTTCGAACAATTAGCAAAGTTACCCACACTTGTGATGAGCGAGGGTGCGCCCCTAAGTGAAGAAAAGGTACACTTTGTTAAACTTAGTAATTTTGTAGTAACAGCAAAAGAAGTCTTGTTTGAAGTGCATTGTGAAGAGCAATCGATGTCCTTTCCTGCAAGTATCATAGAATCAAATAAGCTAAGGCATTCACTTAGTGACAGATGGAGCTGGCACCACACTTGTTGGCAAATGGGTGAAGGAAATATCTATGAAACTCTTTACAAAATGCCTACCTCACTACTGTTCAGTAAGCCGAAAATATTTGATTTGAATGAGCCACCTAAGATTGACCCGAATAAAGTCGCATGCATGATGCCATTTCGTAATAGTTTTGATGATGTATATACCACTATAAAAGGTTCCTGTACGGATTTGGGGCTTGGTTGTGAGCGAGTGGATGAAATCTATAATAATAAGGCTATCATCGCTGACGTAGTTAAACTGATAGACGAAGCTGGATTGATTGTCTGTGATTTAACTGAAAAGAACCCTAATGTATTGTATGAGACAGGTATTGCTCACGCTCTAGGTCGTGAAGTTGTTATTCTTTCTCAAGATATTGCAAATGATGTTCCTTTCGATCTCAAGCATTTACGATGCATAGAGTATTCTGGAACCAATCAAATTGGTCGAGATAAGTTGAAGGGTGATTTGAGTAAGACGATTAAAAGTGTTCTGGGGTTGTAACCCTTAGTTTGAATGTTTAGCCCGTTGCAAACGGGCCGCGCCTGACCTTCCCCACGGGAAGGCGCATTCGCACCTCCCCAAGGTCAGGCGCGGCCCTTCTATTGGAATGTATCACATATAGATACAAACTCTTGCATTGCGTATCTCTCTATGATACATACCCCCATGATCAAAAGCACTAAAGGCAAAATGGTCGGGCGGTTAATAGCGGGCAGCACCCTCAAAGGCTTCCCGCCTGATCTAATCCGCCGTGCCGAGCGTAAAATAGCGATGATAGATGCGGCTACGACTATAGAGGATTTGCGCATTCCGCCCTCTAATCATCTTGAGGTGCTGCAAGGTGATCGCAAAGGCCAGTATTCCATTCGCATTAACCGGCAATGGCGTATTTGTTTTCGTATGAAGGGTAAAGATGTGTTTGATGTTGAAATAGTGGATTACCACTGAAAGGGCTTAATATGGTTATATTGAAAAATC
>DAOUQS010000363.1 GCA_030625465.1 Amylibacter sp.
TGGTCTGGCTGATGATCCGCCAAATCAAGCGGCGTGCAGGCAAGGATAAGACTTAAACAGCGGCGGCGGCTTTTTCATCGAACACCGCCTTGGCACGCGCCCATGTGCCGTCCTGATCGGTTGTGAAACTTAGCAGCAGGGGCAGCAATTGTGCGGCGTAATCCTGACTGCTTTCCAGTGGCAGCATGGATGGTAGATTGTCGATGGCAACAACATCCAAAGCCGGATTTTCTGCGGCACGCACAGTCGGTTTATCAAAGCTGGTGACGTCCTTATAGATCGGAACAGGGTTATAACTGCTGGTCGGATCGCAGGAAATATCGGTGATCACACGCAAAGCGCGGGGTTTCACGATGTCATCAGGGCCGAAGAATAACGGCGTATCCGGGCTGGCCAGAATGCAGTTCAAAAACAAGGTGTGATCGCGGATTTCAGGAAACGGCCCGCCTGATTTGGTTTCTGCCATGTCCCATTTGGTAACGGACAACCCCAAAGCCGAAAACAAATCGGATGCGCCGGTGCCGACACGGCCCAATGCGCCGATGATCAGGGCGTCAGGTTGTTCTTCAGTAGTTGCAATACCCGCTTTCAGTTCTGCAATCAGGGCGGTTTTATCAGCATAACTGGAAATGGCTCCTGCGGTCTTGCCCTGCATCTGTGCAAGCCAGGCCATCAGCCCAACGGCCGCCCCGGCAAACCCTGCCCAGTAACCAAACGCGGCATGGCGGCGACCGTTTTGATCGACCAGAAACTCCAGATCATAGATCGTGCCGCCGCCCGCATTGAAGCGGTTCAGATACTGCTCCGCCCCGTCTTGCCCTTTGAAAACATGGGCGAACTGGATATGTTTGTGGCGTAATGGAAAATCCGCAACGGGGATGTCTTTCAGGCCAAGGATCACCGTGTCGGTTGGCGCATCCACCCAAGTGCCTGCATCCACCATATGGCACCCAAGGGCGGCAAAGTCCGCGTCTTTGCAGGCGCGATCAGGATTGCGCTCTACCGTGATGTGTATGCCTGCCTGCATCAGTATTGCCGCCTCTTTCGGGGTGATCGGGCTGCGATGTTCATTCAGGTGGGTTTCTGCGCGAAGCCAGTAATGCAGGGGCATGTTCGGGAATCCTTCGTGTTTTTGCCGAAGATAGCCAATGAATGGCGTTATTCAAGCGATGATTGTCGATTACGGATTTGATTGGCGCCATGGCGTGGTCTAAGCTGTGCAGAACGCCGCTAAAGGAATAACGAATATGACTGACCAGATCAAATTTACGCTTGATGGCAACAAGGTTGCGGCAGGGGCCGATGAAACCATTTGGGAGGTCGCAAAACGTCTTGGCACAACCATTCCGCATCTGTGCCATTCCGGCGAAAAAGGCTATCGTTCGGATGGCAATTGCCGCGCCTGTATGGTGGAAATTGATGGTGAACGGGTATTGGCGGCATCGTGCGTGCGCACCCCGTCCGAAGGTATGGTGGTGAAAAGTCAAAGCGCGCGGGCGCAAAATGCGCGCAAGATGGTGATCGAGCTGCTGGTCGCGGATCAACCGGAACAATCGCAAGCCCATGACAAATCCTCGCATTTTTGGGATATGGCCGCTGGGCAAGGTGTTACAACAAGCCGTTTCCCAAAAGTTGAACAGACCCGCGTGCCACTATTGGATGACAGCCATGTGGCCATTAGCATCAATCTGTATGCCTTTATCCACAGTAACCTGTGTGTACTCGCGTGTCGTGAAGTGCAGTTCAATGATGTGATCTGCATGGAAGGGCGCGGGCGTGACGCGAAGATCGTATTTGATATGGATGACCCGATGGGTGTGTCC
>DAOUQS010000272.1 GCA_030625465.1 Amylibacter sp.
CTGGCTGAAGTGAAACTACCCCTTGATGCGGCTGGCAACTCTGTCTAAAAGCCGCGTCAGTGGGTGATTAGCTCAGTTGGTAGAGCGCTTCGTTTACACCGAAGATGTCGGGAGTTCGAGCCTCTCATCACCCACCACTTACATCATACTGTTGTGCTTATGCTTATGCTGGCGGTTTCATGCGAATAATGTATTCATACATGTAAACATGGGCGGGCAGTGCATCTGCCGCGCCCAAATCAAGTGGTTATCGCTGCTCTAGAAAATACTTGTTTCCGATCGGGCTTGTATGCGTTGCCGCTTTGGGAAGTGTGAAAATGGTGTTCTTTTGCGCCGCCGCATATTCTTGCGTGGAAGACCGTATTATCATGTTTGTCGTGTTGGGGCTGCGATCAGACCCCATTGCATACGCTGTTGATACTTGCGTGGTCAGAGCAGTTGCACCTGTTAATGCAACGATAAAGGCTTTTAGCAAATAAGTCATATTAGGTACTCCTCTTTTATGTTTAATTTCACCCGGGTTGAGTGTTCATAAAACAAGGCTAACAGACAGAAATGATCACGCGCTACACACATTGAAGTGCATAACGCGTAGTTTAACCCTTGTGATCATGTTCGGAATTTACGTGATAAAGGTTAACCGACCCTAGCCGACAAACGCTTTTTCAACCACATATTCAGCGGGCGCGCTGTTTGACCCTTCGGTCAGCCCTGCCGCTTCACAGATCGCTTTGACGTCATTGTTCAGCCCCAGTGAGCCGCAGATCATCACGCGGTCGGTTTCGGGGTTCAGCGGTGGCAAGCCCAGGTCAGCGGCCAATGTGCCGTCGCCCAGCAATGTGGTGACACGGCCCATTTTGGGGCTGTCTTCACGGGTGGTGGTTGGGTAATAGCGCAGCTTGCCGTCGATAAATTCGCCGATCAGCGGATCATCTGCAAGGGATGCGACCAGATCAGCGCCATATTTCAGTTCGGCCACATCGCGGGTGGTGTGGCACATGATGACCTCGTCATAACGCTCGTACAATTCCGGGTCGCGCATCAAGGATGCAAAAGGGGCGATGCCGGTGCCGGTGGCGATGAAATACATCCGTTTGGCAGGCAACAGCGCGTCAAGCACCAAGGTGCCCACGGGTTTGGGGCGCAAGATCACTTTGTCGCCAACTTTCAGGTGTTGCAGTTTTGATGTCAGCGGCCCGTCTTGCACTTTGATCGAGTAGAACTCCAGCTCCTCATCCCAAGAAGGCGAGGCAATAGAATAGGCTCGCAGCAAGGGTTTGCCGTTGTCGCCCATCAGGCCGATCATCACGAACTCGCCGGAACGGAACCGCAAGGATTGCGGACGGGTCAGACGGAACGCGAACAGACGGTCGGTGTAATGGGTCACGGATGTCACGGTTTGTGCATCGGGTAATACGGGTTTGGCTTTTGTTGTGGTCACGGGGGATTGCTCTGTCATCAGTTTATCTTTCGAAGGCTATCTATAGCGGTAATGTGGTGGGCGCAAGTCAGGCAGGTTGGCGCAGGCGTGACTGGTAGTTGAAATCCTGCCAGTTGGCGCGGTACAGCCATTGCGGCTCTGGTTGGCGGGCGGCCAATGCATCGGGTATTTCAACCTCGTCAATGCCACAGCGGCGTGCCATGGCGTATTGATCGGCCAGCACATGGCCGTGGGCGCGGATACGCCCCGCATAGCCAAGCAGGCGCAAATGGCGGGCGATGGAAAAGCCGCGACCGTCATGGGATGTCGGGAAATCAATGCGGATCAGGGCCACCTGATCGAAATAGGGTTTGATCTGGTCAGCGCCCACAGTGTTTGCCACATCGACGCCGTAACCTGCGTCCGAGGCATAGGACGATGATGTCACCGCTTCCCAGCCGCGAAAGCCCGAAGTCCAGTCGTCAGCGACAAAGCCCGTGTCATTGATCAACTGTGTCATTGTGATTGCTCCGCCTGTTCGCGCATCGGTGTGCCGTCCAGAAAATGGATGCCACATTCAACTTTATCGGCCCCGCGCCAACGGCCCGCACGTTCATCTTCGCCATCCTTGACCGCCGTGGTGCAAGGTGCGCAACCGATAGATGGATAGCCTTGGGCAACCAACGGGTGGCGCGGCAGGTTGTTGTTGATGATATAGTCCTGCAAATCGGGCTTACGCCAATGCGCCAGCGGATTGATCTTGATGCGCTTATTTTCTTCGTTTTCAAACAGATCAAGGGCGACACGGGTACCCGCCTGAAAGCGTTTGCGACCAGTGATCCACGCATCAAATTCGGATAGCGCGCTTTCCAGCGGTTCCAGCTTGCGCAAGGCACAACAGGCATCCGTATTTGCTAGGTGCAGGCGGCCAAACGGATCGCGTTTCTTGATCGCAACTTCATCGGCTTTGATGACACGGATGTCGGTCAAGCCCAGCTTTAATGCGACTTCCTGCTGGTATTCCAGCGTTTCTGGAAACAGCATTTCAGTATCAATAAAGATCACCGGGGTTTCGGGTTTGATCACTGACACCATGTGCAGCAGCACCACTGATTCTGCCCCGAAGGACGACACAAGGGCGGTGTTGCCTACAATCGGATCGTTCAAAGCCTGGCGTAAAACAGGGATTGCCGCGTGGTGGCGGTAAAAGCCGTTCAGCATTTCAACACGTTCATTCACGGTGACACTAGAGGTTTCAAAAGGCATGATACTTACTCCGCTGCAATGCTGGTTTGGGGGTAAAGAACCGCCTTGAACGGCTCCAGCCCCAAACGGCGATAGGTTTCAAGGAATGTTTCA
>DAOUQS010000295.1 GCA_030625465.1 Amylibacter sp.
CGATCCTCCTAGGCTCCACCAATTTCCTATATATATTCAGCAATATTTTGAATGGGTTAAGCGGTGTACGCTTGCCTTATACAGACTACATTTGCAGTGCGGATACCATAAAGGGATGGGTTATCGCAGCCAGGCTAATTGATATACCCATCGGGAATTTTACGCGTTCTTTAAGTGAGACCCAGCGACTTTCCTGTGCGCCGGGGGCGGTGCGAAGTGTCATAATCAATCCAATTCCGGCCAGAATGGAAACTGAAAAGACTAGCCCGAATAATGGAATTGTCTGGCTTGGGATAAACAGCATAAGAACGCTGAATATTTTAATATCCCCGCCTCCGAACATCCGAAGCGCGAACAGGATAAAACCAACCACCATTGCGATAATGCTGGCCAGAACCCGCATTCCGATTTCCGGGACCGGAAGCAGAAATGCCGTAGCAATAAAGATTATGACACCGATAATACTTAGTATATTCGGGATTCGCATATATCTAAAATCACAGAACCCCACTGCCAACATAACCGGAAGCAATAATATTATCGGCAATAGCTGCATTTGTTTTCCTTTCGTGACTATCAGCCTATGCTGAAAGTGCCGTTATGGCGGCATTCTGGGCCGGGTTTGATAAAAGCCTATAGACCAGCTCTGCGTGGCTGGTAGTGTCGGTCTTCGCGTAGATGTTGCGCAAGTGAGACCTTACCGTGGCGACACTGACCGATAGTTCGCTGATAATAGCGTCGATTGACAAGCCACAACTTAACAACATGCAAACCCTGAATTCCGAGCGGCTTAATTTTGTGGGGTTGGCAAATCCCAAAATAGGTTGATTGGTTTCTTGACGTGCAAATGGATGGCTTTTTTCATGTAATGCAGCCGAGAACATACCCCCGGATCGATGGTTCCAAGACCTGCACATTATAGGTAGCAGGCTTTCGATTAACTGGATGTGGGTCGCGGAAATAGGTTCTCTGAAATGCATTTCCAGAAACTCGCTTTTATGTTTATCGGTTGATAAAACGATAACGGCAAGTTCGCTAAATGATCTGGACGCCTGCCATTCGGCAAGTGATGGGTCATTATAACGTCCCTGTCGATCGTCCATCTGGCTGGAAAGCCATAATTGCGAATCCTGCAATTTTGTAAGGTATTCCCCAAGCACACATTTTACATAAGATCGCTTCAATTTGGGAAGATACGGTTCGGTATCCCTTGTATCGACCCCTATAAATTTATTGGTGTTATTATCGCTGTGGTTAATCCGAACAACCATTCCGGCTTCGGCACCAACATCAACAAGGAAACGCCTTAAACCTTCGTTGAAGGAATAAACCCCATGTAGGCTTTCACACCAGTCTGCCATTAAATTTGCGATGTTACGGTTTGATGAATTCACCAATTCCCGGGTAACAATTTTCAACGCGGATCTATGTCGCATCATCCCTCCTTGCGGCTTTGTTTTCACAAAACCACAAATTTAATGCCTGCAACAAAAATCAAATTACGCTACTCTACACGGCTGCTCACCGTCCGTTAACAATATATTAATATTTAATATAAGTAAAGAATTTCAACAATAAACAGGCCCTTCTTAACCTAGATTGTTTATTTATCCACAACCAATCAATTCCAGTTTACAGGTATTAAGCCGCATCCAAAAACAATCGCCGGACAGATCCGTTGTTTTTTATTATTCTACAGATTACCCGCCATAGAACCGGATGTAGCGAATCACAACCGGGCCGATTGTAATCATGAACAACGCCGGCAACATCAGACTGGCCATGGCGATTGACATTTTTACAGGCAGTTTGTTGGCTTGTTCCTTTGCGCGCAGCTCACGAAATTTCCGCATCTCTACGGCATAAGTTGTTAATGCATCCGCTATTGGTGTGCCAAATTGCATTGCTTGCAAAACCACATTTGAAAAAGCCGAGATTTCTTTGACGCCGGTTCTAAGCCCAATATCCATCAACGATTTTTCCCGGCTCTGCCCGGCTTGTATTCCCCTTTGGGCCGTCAGGAATTCGTACGAAAGGTCAGGGCAAACCGCGACCAGTTCATTTCCGACCCGTGTCATTGCCGCATCAAAACCCAGCCCCGCTTCTACAGAAATATGTATTAGGTCCAGTGCATTTGGAAAGGCTTCTTCTATTCTTCTTTTTCTTGCACCGACACGCGCTTTCAACCAGCCGGACGGGCCAAAATACCCGACAGCCAACAAAATAGACAATATTTGAAAAATATGCACTTCACTTAATGAGGTCGCAAATTGCTGCATTCCTTCGGGCAGGCTAACAATATTATTTTTACTGGCCAGTATCATACCGATGAAAACCAACGGTATGACAAAGCCGAATAAAGCACGTACAAGATAAAAGTTTCTAACCGCGTTTTTGTGTTTATAACCGGCTTGCGCCAGTTGCAGCTGTATATCTGTCCGTTGTTTACTATCGTTGGGGATAATAGACTTCAGTATTCCCGTCGGAT
>DAOUQS010000193.1 GCA_030625465.1 Amylibacter sp.
AAACGCATCATCTATGAACGCGCCGTTAAAGGCCGTATGCGCCCCTGCCGGTGCCATAGCGATCTTTGCCGCCAGAACCACCATCACAATGGCGGTCATCCAGAACACCGTATTTGCGCGTCTGTCTTTACCGAAGTAAACCGCAAACATCAAAGCGGCCATCGCGAAGACCGCCAAAATCAGCTCTGGCAGAACCGTATTTAGATCAGTGCCAATCATCATTTTAACAAACCTCTAGTTTAGCGCCATAGCGGCATGTGCTGCCGCCTGTGCCGATGTTACGTTTTCAAGCAAAGCGTCGACCGAAGGGCCGATAATATCCAGAACAAGCGCCGGGTATATACCCAACAGGATTGTCATAATCACCAACGGTGCCATCATCAATTTTTCACGTCCGTTCATATCGGTGATGGTTTTCAGACTTTCCTTGATCATATCGCCAAAGACCACACGGCGGTATAGCCACAGCGCATATGCGCCTGACAGAACCACACCGGTTGTCGCCCCGAATGCAATCCATGTGTTAGCTTTGAAGGCCCCGACCAAAGTCAGGAACTCGCCCACGAAGCCCGATGTGCCGGGCAGGCCGACGTTGGCCATTGTGAAGAACATAAAGATCAACGCATAGACAGGCATACGGATAACCAGGCCGCCATACGCATCAATCTCGCGTGTGTGCATACGGTCATAAATCACACCGACACCCAGAAACAGCGCGCCGGATATAAACCCGTGCGAGATCATCTGGTAGATCGCGCCATCAAGCCCCTGCTTGTTCAGCGCGAAGATACCCATTGTCACAAAACCCATGTGGGCCACGGATGAATAGGCAATCAGCTTTTTCATGTCTTTTTGCATCAAAGCCACAAGGGATGTGTAGATGATCGCAATCACCGACAGGGTCATCACGAAATTCGCCAGCAAATCAGTGGCAACCGGGAACATCGGCAGGCTGAAACGCAGGAAGCCGTAACCGCCCATTTTCAACAGGATTGCCGCCAGCACAACCGAACCCGCTGTCGGGGCTTGCACGTGTGCGTCAGGCAGCCAGGTATGTACCGGCCACATTGGCATTTTCACCGCGAAGCTGGCAAAAAACGCCAGGAACAACAGGGTTTGCAGGCCGCCCACGATCTGGAAACCCAGAACCGTCATCGGTGCATAGCTGAACTCATGGTTCAGTAGGGTCGGAATATCCGTTGTACCGGCTTCCTTCCACATTGCGATCATTGCAACCAGCATCAGGACAGAACCAAGTAGCGTATAAAGAAAGAACTTGAACGCGGCATAGACGCGGTCTTTACCGCCCCAGATGCCCACAATCAGGAACATCGGGATCAGGCCCGCTTCGAACACCACATAGAACAGTACCATATCCAGTGCGCAGAACACCGCGATCATCAGGCTTTCCAGCACAAGGAACATAATCATGTATTCCTTGACGCGCGAGGTCACACCCCAACAGGCACCGATCACAATCGGCATCAGGAAGGTGGTCAGCATCACAAACAGAACACTGATACCGTCCACACCGACTTTATATGTCAGGCCAGCCAGCCATTCGCGTTCTTCGACCAGTTGGAAACCCGGATTGCCGGGGTCAAACTCGGCGACCAGTGCCACCGCCGATATCACGAAAGTTGCTAGTGTCGTTACCAGCGCTAGTATTTTGGCATTGCGTTGGGCATATTCATCATTGCCGCGCAGGAATACCACCAGAATAGCGGCACCCAGCATGGGCAGGAACATGATAATTGACAGAAGATTTTCCATTAGTGCGCACTCCCGCCGATGGTCATCCATGCGATGAAGACGACCAATCCAATAAATATCGCAAATGCGTAATGATAAACGTAACCCGATTGTATCCGGCCCGCCAGACGCGTGGCCCAAGGGATCATCTTCATTGCGATCCCGTTAATCGTGCCGTCAATAATATTGCCGTCACCTTTTTTCCAAAGGAACGTGCCCAGTGCCTTGGTCGGGCGTACAAAGATCAGGTCATACAACTCGTCAAAGTACCATTTATTCAGCAAGAACGCATACAGTCCGCGTTGCTGTTTGGCCAAAGCCGCAGGGGCATCCGGTTTTTTGATGTACATGATATAAGCCAGTGCGAAACCCAGAACCATTGCAACGAACGGTGCGTTTTTCACCCAATTCGCCACACCGTGGGCATCGTGGATAACATGGTTGGTCTCATGGTTTTCATAAATCGCGGTGCCAAACCATTCTTGATAATGGTGGCCAAAGAAATCACCGTGCCAAGCCATACCTGCAAAAACGGCACCGACAGCCAGTACCCCTAATGGGATCAGCATGGTCAGCGGGCTTTCATGGGCATGTTCATGGGTGTGGTGGTCGCCACGTTCTTTGCCGTAGAAAGTCATGAAAATCAGACGCCAGCTATAGAAGCTTGTCATCGCAGCCGCAATTACCAGCATGTAGAACGCATAACGCGCAACACCTTCGCCGCCTGCAAAGGCGCTTTCGATAATCGCGTCTTTTGACAAAAATCCGGCGAAACCGATAGGCGTATCACCCAAGGCGAAAATCGTAGCGGGAATACCGACACCTGTGATGGCCAATGTGCCGATCATCATCATCGCAAAGGTAAACGGGATTTTCTTGCGCAGATTACCGTAATTGCGCATGTCCTGTTCGTGGTGCATCGCATTGATCACGGAACCCGCACCAAGGAACAACATCGCCTTAAAGAACGCGTGTGTGAACAGATGGAACATCGCCACGCCATATGCGCCGACACCGGCCGCAACGAACATATACCCCAGCTGAGAACAGGTAGAATACGCGATCACGCGTTTGATGTCATTTTGCACAAGACCAACAGTCGCCGCAAAGAACGCCGTTGTCGCACCGATGAAGATAATGAAGTTCGGGGTGAACTCGGCATATTCCAACAGCGGGCTTAGGCGGCAAACCATAAACACACCGGCAGTAACCATGGTCGCGGCATGGATCAGGGCAGACACAGGTGTCGGACCTTCCATCGCATCAGGCAGCCAAGTGTGCAGGAATAGTTGTGCCGATTTACCCATCGCACCGATGAACAGCAACATGGTGATCACTTCCAGCGCATTCATTTCCCAGCTCAGGAACTGGAACGTCTGGTGTGACAGCTCTTTTGCGGTATGCGGATCAAGAACTTCTGAAAAGTTGATACTGTCCGTCATATAAAACAGGCCGAAGATACCCAAAGCAAAGCCAAAATCGCCGACACGGTTGACGATAAAAGCTTTCATCGCCGCCGCACCCGCGCTTGGTTTGCGGTAATAAAAACCGATCAACAGGTATGAGGCAACGCCCACACCTTCCCAGCCAAAGAACATTTGCAGCAGGTTGTCGGATGTCACCAGCATCAGCATGGCAAATGTAAAGAACGACAGGTAGGCAAAGAAGCGTGGTTTGTAACTTTCGCCCTCTTTCCACTGCGGATCCTTATCCATGTAACCCCATGAATACAGATGCACCAATGCGGATACGGTGTTGATCACGACCAGCATAATCGCCGTCAGGCGGTCAATACGGATCGCCCAGTCAGAGGATAATGTGCCGCTTTCAACCCAGCGGAACAAGGTGGTGATCTGGGTTTCACCGTGGAAGGTCATAAATATCCACCACGACAGGATCGCCGACAGGAACAGCATCCCGGTGGACACCATAAGGGCCGCGCGTTCGCCGATAATCTTGTGGCCGAAACCGCAAATCAGGGAACCAACAAGTGGCGCAAATAAAAGGATCGTTTCCATAGGTGCCGTTAACCTTTCATCACATTTACATCTTCCACCGCGATGGTACCGCGGTTACGGAAGAAGCATACTAAAATAGCCAAGCCGATGGCCGCTTCTGCGGCGGCAACGGTTAGTACGAACAAGGTAAATACCTGCCCGACAAGATCGTTCAAATGGGTCGAGAAGGCCACGAAGTTGATATTCACGGCCAGAAGCATCAGTTCAATCGACATCAAGATGATGATGATGTTTTTACGGTTCACGAAGATACCGAAAATACCGATGGTAAACAGCACGGCTGCAACCGCCAGATAGTGTTCTAGTGTAATCATAACCCCTGCCCCGATTTAACGTCTTTCAATTCCATTGCATCCTTCGGATCACGCAAAATCTGATCCGCAATCACTTGGCGTTTCACGTCCTTGCGATG
>DAOUQS010000291.1 GCA_030625465.1 Amylibacter sp.
CTATCTGGCATCTATCCCCCACTCAGGGGTTTTGGTTTTATCCGCTTTGGCTTAAACCCATCAGATACGAAACAACGGCGGCCCTACCCATGATCAAAACACCTATCTATGCTATCAGCGACATTCACGGCGATCTTGTGAAACTGCTTGAAGTTCAAGACCGCGTTGCAAGGGACGCGACCAAGCATGGCCTCACCGATTATACCATCATCCATATCGGTGATCTGGTAGATCGGCGCGAGGACAGCAAGGGGGTGATTGATCACCTTATGGCGGGGATTGCGGATGGCAAGCCCTGGGTTGTTTTGAAGGGAAATCACGACCGGATGATGCAATGGTTTATGGAAGACCCTGATCGGCCTGATGACCATCTGAAGCCGGGGTATAGCTGGCTTTACCACCGTATTGGCGGGCGTGAAACGCTGGCATCGTACGGTGTGACTTACGGCGAGGAGTTTGACAAACACGACGTACACAAGATGGCCCTGCCTGCGATACCAACCGCGCATCTGGACTTTATCCGTGATCTGCCAAGTTATGTGGAAACCGATAAATACATCTTTGCGCACGCGGGTATTCGCCCCGATGTGCCGATGTCTGAACAGTCAGAGGATGATCTGGTCTGGATCCGTGCGCCGTTCTTTGAACACACGGAAAGTTTTGGCAAGCTGGTGATCCACGGGCATACCATTGTGGATCAGGTGACCGATTATGGTAATCGCATCAACATCGATACGGGGGCGGCATATGGTGATGCGATCTCGGTCGTGTTTGTCGATGACACGGGCGTGGTGGAGCTGGATGCCGATGGCGCACGGGTGGCAATAGCCAAGGCGGCGGACGTGGCTTAGCTGCCATCAAGACAGCAACATCCAGATCGCAACAACCGCAAGGATTGCGCTGAAAACCGTGTTCAGCCAACGCGCGGTTGCATCGTTGTGAAAACTGCGGAAAATGACATCACCGACAAGCGTCCAGACCATAAACGCAATAAAGTTATTCAGTGTAAACACGGTTGTGATAAACAGCACGGCGCGGGTAATATCATCCTCGGATGGGTTTAGAAACTGGGTGAACATCAAAGCGATAATGACATAGCCTTTGGGGTTCAGCAGCAACAGAACCGCACCATCCATGAAACTGGCCCCCTGCGCAGTTTCCTGACCTTCCAATTTCCCCGAGCGGAACATTTTCCACGCCAGCCAGAGGACATAAAGCGCACCTGCAATTTTCAATGCGGCAAAGACTTTTGGGTATGTATCCATCGCGGTCATAAACCCAAAGCCGATGATCGCAGTGACCAGTAAGGTCGCTATATGATAGCCAAGGTTTGCCCAAAGCGTAGCACGCAGGCCAAATCTGGCACCATTGGCGGCAAAGAACATATTGCCGGGACCGGGGCTATAGGCCAGCGGAAACAGAAAAATAACAAGGGCTATACTGGTTTCAATCACAGGAATATTCTTTCATCGTTCCTATGTGAATTACAGGGGTCGGTCAGGGTTTAGCGACCCGTTTCTTGCGCAAACACTTTCATATAATCAACCCTGCGTTTTAATTTTGTAATCAGGCAAGCGGTCTTTTAAGAACGAATAGACTTCGCGGGCTTGGGCCATTTCGCTTGGATCAATTTCCAGATTTAAAAACTGTTCATCATGTTCGGGAAACACTATCGCCTGCCGATTTTCATCCATCCAGGGATAGCAGAGCCGCGAGTTGCCGTAATCCGCCCCTGCCCGGTTCAGGCTAAGGAAAAACACCTGATTTTCCAGCGCGCGCGTGGTGGTGAAATCGTGCCATGTGGCAAAGGATGTATCGCGGAAATATGCGCCGCAATGCAGGATGACATCAACACCGTGATCCAGCACAAGGCTGCGTGACAGTTCGGGGATGCGCAAGTCATAACAGATGATCGGGGCAAAGGTCAGGTCGCGGATTTTAAAGGTGAACAGGTGGTCGCCGCGCGTAAAATACTCTTTTTCCATCGACGCACCATATTGCGCCAAATGCAGCTTATCGTAATAGCCAACCAATGTGCCTGCGGGGTTCACGACAGCCAAGCAGATGTAATTCCCTGTATCGTCAACACGCGCAAAGCTATAGGCCACGTGACAGTTGAATTCCTGCGCCACCTGCCGCCAGCAATCGAATGACGGGCCATCAAGCGGCTCGGCCAAGCTATCAAGGTTTTCAAAAGCCGCGCGCGAATAGTCGATGCTGGACAGTTCGGGCAGAACCACCAGATCGGCAGGTTTTTCATGCAATGCGGCCCGAACCTTGGTGGCGGACACAACAAGGTGTGCATCGCGCGCAGCGGCAGTGGTCATTGCCGGAATACTGATCTGGCAGGCAAGAAGCCGCAAGGGCGGGTTTGTCATTTGATGCGTTCCTAACGGTTCGGGTTCTATGCACCTAATTCGGTCACCCGCGCAGTATAGATCACGACATCACAGCAATATCAATAACGGCTTACCCAGCCTGCAACATGCCCCAAAGTTCATCTTTCAGAACCATACGCTGCTTGCGCATTGCCTG
>DAOUQS010000296.1 GCA_030625465.1 Amylibacter sp.
CCAATGCATAAATCGTTTTTGACTGACCAGTCAATTAAAAACAGCAACCAGCCGAAATCCGCGCATAAATTAAAAGTATATCTTACGATTTTGTTTACTAAGTCGTAATTTTATCCCATATCTAATGCTCATACAGGCCAACTTGATAGAAATCATCAATGTTCAAAAGAACACTACTTACCGATGCACGTAAACAGGGCAGCAAACTGCTATTCGCTGTTGGCCTGTTCAGTGCCTTCGTAAACATCCTGATGCTAACCGGCCCGCTGTTCATGTTGCAAGTCTATGACCGTGTCCTCAGCTCGCGTTCGAACGAAACATTAACCGCGCTCTTCATATTGGTCGTCATTCTCTATTCATTTATGGGTTTTCTGGATTATGCACGCGGCAGAGTCATGGCCAGATTTGGTGCCCGCTTCCAGTCATATCTCGATGAAACCGTGTTTCGCGCAACCATCAAGGATGCAGTTGTTGAAAGCGAACGCTCAAAACCCTCCACACGATTGCGCGATATAGAAGCCATACAAGCGCTGCTTTCGAACCCCGCCGCCTTTTCGGTTTTCGACATTCCATGGACCCCCCTGTTCATCGGCGCGATCTTTATATTCCACCCCACTTTGGGCTGGATGGCCGTCGCTGGCGGGATTTTATTGCTGATGATCACGGTCTTGAACCAGATCACCACAAAAAACAAAGTTCTGGACGCCGTCACCAAATCCGCACGATCCCACACCTTCGCGGAAGCCGCGCGTAATTCGGCGGAAGTGATCCATGCACAAGGCATGCAAAGCACCATTACAAAGCGCTGGAAGCAAAACCGGGATGCAAGTCTGGCCGCGTCAATCCGCTCAAGTGATTACACCGGGATTTTCTCGGCACTAACCAAATCTTTCCGCCTGCTGTTGCAGTCGGCAATGTTGGCGGTCGGGGCCTTTCTGGTCTTGCGAAACGAACTAACCCCGGGGGCCATGATTGCAGGCTCGATCCTGTTGGGCCGCGCCTTGGCCCCGATCGAAATGGCTATAGGTCAATGGCCAATGGTGGTGCGCGCACGTAATGCATGGCGCTCGCTAAAAGCAAACTTACCCGATCCCGGCACGCAGCCCAAGAAAATGCACAGGCCAAAACCGGCAGCAAACCTGATTGTCAAAAACCTTGGCATTGTCCCCCCTGATCAGCGCCGACCAACACTGATGGGTGTCAATTTAACCTTGGAACCGGGTCAGGTTCTGGGCGTGATCGGCAAAAGCGGCTCTGGCAAATCCACATTGGCGCGCGCCCTTGTTGGGCTTTGGCCACCCGCAATGGGCGAAATTCGTCTTGATGGCGAGCTGATCCAAAATTACGACCCCGAACAATTCGGCCAATACATCGGCTATCTGCCCCAGTCGGTCAGCCTGTTTCACGGCACCGTCGCCGACAATGTTGCCCGCATGGCCGAAAATCCCGATCCGGAAATGGTCAGAGAGGCGGTCAGAATGGCACAGGCCAATGATCTGGTTAAAAATCTGCCCGAAAGCTTCGACACCATTATTCACAACGGCACAGGTAAACTTTCAGGCGGCCAAAGACAGCGCCTTGGGCTTGCCCGCGCCATATACGGCGACCCCACCCTGCTTATTCTTGACGAACCGAATGCAGCCCTTGATGCCGATGGATCACACGCCCTGAATTTGGCAGTGCGGCGTTTCAAGGAACAAGGCAAAATCGTTATCATCATGACCCACCGGCCACTGGCAATTTCAGAATGTGACCAGTTGCTTTATCTGGACGCTGGCCGCCAGCAGGCTTATGGCCCCCGCGACAAGGTGCTTGACGCGATCGTCAAGAATGCAAAAGACGTAAGCCAAACCATTAACCAGGGTAATCCGTCATGACCGCAGACGTGCAAAAATGGTCGGCAAAAGGCCCGCTGACAATCGGCTTTCTCAGTCTGATATGTCTTGTGCTTGGCATCGGGGTCTGGAGCGTTAACACCAAAATCGCAGGCGCGGTCATTGCCAGCGGCATGATACAGGTCGAGGCCAAGCGGCAGGTTGTTCAACATCCAAATGGCGGGGTCGTCGGGAAGATTAATGTCTCCGACGGTGATATCGTTGGCGCAGGCGACATTCTTTTGCGCTTTGATGACAGCCTGTTGCAGTCCGAACTGGCGATCATTGAAAGCCAGTATTTTGAATTGCTGGCCCGCAAAGCTTTGTTTGAAGCCGAACGCGATGATAAATCCGCCTTAACTTACCATAACGAATTGATCGCCCAGTCCGAACGTGATGCCGATATTCTGGCATTGATGACCGGTCAGGCCGAATTTTTCAAAGCCCGCCGTGTTTCACTGGACAACCAAAAACAGCAGCTGGCCGAACAAAAAATGCAACTTGGCCGCCAGATAGAAGGTGTTAATGCGCAAAACACAGCATTTCAATCACAGCTTGCCTTGCTGGAAGAAGAACTGAAAAGTGCCCAGACTTTA
>DAOUQS010000300.1 GCA_030625465.1 Amylibacter sp.
GGTACATCTTCGGCGCCTTCTTGCAGAAGTGCGATTTTAAAGGCGCGAAAGGCTTCATTCAGGGGAAGACCCGCATGAAACAGGTTACCGGCTTTATCAAAAGCGGCACTGCCGATCCGGCAAATTTTGCGCAAAATTGCAATTTCAGCATCAGATTTCACAATCCGGATGGCTTTAATCAAACCCGAACAATCTATGAATTCCACATTTGATTTTTCTTGCACACGGGTGAAATCACCAAGCGGCATACGCAAGCTGGCCTCTGGCCCCATGGGCAGGCCGACTTTGCTATACGCAGACAAAACATCCGCAAGCAGGCTAACACCATCATCCACAGGATCGGGCGAGGCCCATGTGCGGATGTCATTCACCCACGTGCATGCCATTAAACTCGCGCCTATTTCCGGGATCACCGCAATCGGCGCACCGTTTAGGGGCAGCACCAGAAACCACGGGCGCGTCGGGCTTTGCCAGAATTGGGTACGGAACCCGCTAAAATAACGCAATTCTGCCTCGGTACATAGCAAAATCGCATCCAGCCCCGCCTGCGCCATTGCAGTTTGGATCAACGCCATGCGTGTTTCAAACTCTGTTACTGGAAAATCCACCATCCACCATGCCTTCTTGGATAAGCTTATCTATGCAATCCAGCTTGGCAAATGTTTTCAGCGAAGTCTAGGGTCAGTAAGCCCGTTCAAATGTCGCCATGCGGCCCTTGATAACATCGCGGATTATTTGAAACTCCGGCTTTATCGCATCGGATAAAAACCTGTCGTGCGTTGCCAAGCCACACAATCTTTCAGATGCTTCTATTATTCTTTTACTTGCCGCATCACGGCCCAGACTATTCAAAAATTGCACAACATACGCAAAAGCTTCACTATCATTTTCGGCAATGCAATCATCCATCAATGCATCAATATGATCCAGATCGTCCTTCATCGCCTGCGCATCGGGCCTGACACAAGGGCCTGCCAGACGCGGCACAAAACCAACCGGTTTTATTTCATCCGGCAATGCGGCAAGAACGGTCTGCTGGAAGCTGGCCAGATCGGCAATGGGTTTCCCCATAAAAAATGCAGCACCGGCTTTTAGTGCCGCATCGCGCACATGCCCCCCGATGTTACCGCTGGTCGCAATAATAGCCGGGGTTGGTGCCGCTGTTTGCTTAATCTCCCGGATAATGTCCAAACCGGAACCATCAGGCAAGCCCAGATCAACCAATACAACATCGGGGCGGTAAATCTGCAAATGTCTGCGGGCTGATTTCAAGCTGTCCGCACGGCGCAGGCGGGCACCACTTCTGATCGACAATAAGCGCATGGCTTCCGAACAATACCGACTATCTTCGATCAGCAGAATTGTAATGCCCAGCAGCGGGCGGTTGACGGTGCATTTGGGCCGTACCCAATCAATTTCCAGTGAATCATCCATGAATAGTATTTCCTTTCGCACCCCGATCAAAACCGATCATCCCTAACGACAGATTAAGTTTGCGCAAAAAGTCACACCGCTTTGTGTTTCTTTTTATTTGGCGTTAGAAGAAAGGCGAAACAAGGAAGATAATTATGATCGGTCGTTTAAACCATGTCGCTATTGCTGTGCCTGATCTGGATGCGGCGATTGCATTATATCGTGACACGCTGGGTGCAACTGTCGGCGCGCCGCAAGATGAACCTGATCACGGGGTGACCGTTGTCTTTATCGAGCTGCCAAATACCAAGATCGAGTTGCTGTACCCTTTGGGGGAAAACTCGCCGATCAACGGCTTTCTGGAAAAGAACCCGACAGGCGGCATTCATCACATATGTTATGAGGTGGACGACATACTTGCCGCGCGCGATCATCTGGTTGCTTCCGGTGCGCGGGTACTGGGCGGGGGGCAGCCGAAGATCGGTGCGCACAAAAAACCTGTCTTGTTCTTGCACCCGAAAGATTTCACCGGCACGCTGATCGAACTGGAACAGGTTTAGAAAAGGATACAAATCATGGGTATTGGCCCCGCTGTTGTTATGTTTGCCGTCGTCTGGTTTATGCTGCTGCTGATCATCCTGCCTTTGCGGATGAAAACCCAGTCTGATACCGGACACATTGTAAAAGGGACGCCCGCGTCGGCCCCTGATGATCCGATGCTGGGCAAAAAAGTCATCTGGGTCACGGTCCTGACCGTCCCTGTCTGGGGGATCATTTGTGGCATCATTATCTCGGGTGTCATCACCATTGATATGTTTGATATTTACAACGGTATCGAAAACTAAGGCTTTCCATTAGCCCGCTATAGGCGTATGGGCCGCACAACCGATAAAAGGAACACACCCATGTCTGCACTTACCGAAGGCGATATCGTCACTCTGGTCTCTGGCTCTCCGCGTATGACGGTTGAAGGCTTTGAAGGCAAAAACATCAATGTTGTCT
>DAOUQS010000190.1 GCA_030625465.1 Amylibacter sp.
AGTGCCCTTTCTTAATCTTTAGATATTTATACGGATCTATTTCCGTTTGCGCCTACGTGATGCAGCACCCAGACCGGCAAGTCCGGTAAGTAACAACAAACCACCAGCAGGTAGTGGTATGGGTGGTGGCTCATTATTATCCTTGAGGCGCCCATAAAGTGTTACGTGACTGATGTCTCCTGGATTACTATTCTTTTGGAACATGGAAAGGTACGTCCCGGCGAAAGGCCCCTTGCTGCCGATCAAGTAACCGACATATTCTGCGGGGGTGAACCCTGAAGTTTCACTTCCCATTTTGAAAACAAGCATTAAATTCGCGTAAGTGTCGAACAATGCCGCGTCCACAGCCCAATTACCGCTAAGTGTCGTTCCTGTCAAAGTCAACGCCGATACTAGACCTTCGTCAGTTCCATCAAGATCATTGTCCTTTGCTATGAAATTCCAATCAGTAAAGCTGAACAATTCATCCGCGTTTACTTGAGCAACAGAATCCTGCGACACTGTCCCGAATTCGCAAGCAGATGTCACAGCTACCGCATCAGCGATAGTAGTTGTACTGCCTGCAATGGTACCAGTACATGCAGTGCTGGTAACAGTAGCCGCATAAGTCCCTGATACGGAAATAGAAAATGCTGCGATGGCGCAGGCTGTTAATAAATTTAAACGCATATCATACCCCTTATAAAACGTTAAATCATAGTTAAAATCATATGCACGTGATTCTTTATCTAACAGAAACACACTTTGAACACAAGATTATGTTCTTTTCGTCACAATTGGCCGGGCTATGCTGTAAGTCCAGATTTCAACACTTTGGCTTTGATACAAGGCACGCATTAACGCGTAATGAATTATCTATATCTTATAGGCTAAACTGCTGTATCACTTGAAAAACAGAAAGCTTTCATATGCCCTTAATCAACCGATTTGCTGAATTGCATGCTGATATAACCGCTTGGCGGCAAGACATGCATACCCATCCTGAATTAATGTTCGATACGCATCGTACATCCGCACTTGTCGCGGAAAAGCTACGCGCATTCGGTTGTGACGTTGTGAAAGAAGGCATTGGGCAAACCGGTGTCGTTGGCGTGATTAAAGGCAAGCAGGACAGTGCGGGCAAGGTCATCGGCCTGCGCGCGGACATGGATGCTTTGCCCATTCTGGAAGCAACCAACCTGCCTTATGCTTCTAAAACAGCGGGAAAAATGCACGCCTGCGGGCATGACGGGCATACCGCGATGTTGCTGGGGGCGGCGCAATATTTATGTGAAACGCGGAATTTTGACGGCACTGCCGTGGTGGTTTTTCAACCTGCCGAAGAAGGTGGCGGTGGCGGGCATGAGATGGTCAAGGACGGTCTGATCGAAGATTACAACATTCAGGAAATTTACGGAATGCACAACTGGCCGGGCGTACCCGTAGGCCAGTTTGCCATTCGACCCGGCCCGTTTTTTGCGGCAACCGACACATATACAATAGACGTGACCGGCAAGGGCGGGCATGCGGCCAAGCCCAACGCTGCAATAGATACCACATTGATCGCATCGCACATTGTTGTGGCGCTACAATCAGTGGCATCGCGCGCCATCGACCCGCTGGATGCCGTTGTGGTGTCCATCACCAGCTTTGAAACCGAAAGCAAAGCCTTTAATGTTATTCCCGAACATGTGGAATTGCGCGGCACATTGCGCACACTTAAGGCAGAGGTTTGTGATCTGGCCAAAGCGCAAATTACCCGGATCGCTGAAAGCACAGCCAATGCCTATGGTGCCAGTGCAAAGGTCACATTCCTGCCCGGCGGTTACCCCGTAATGGTCAATGCCGAAGCGCAAACCGTGTTTGCCGCCGATGTGGCCAGAGCGGTTGCAGGTGCACATAACGTGCAAGACAACGCGTTACCCACAATGGGCGGCGAGGATTTCTCATTCATGTTAGAGGCATGTCCCGGGTCATATATCCTGATGGGCAATGGCGACACGGCTGATGTGCATCACCCTGAATACAACTTCAGCGATGAGGCGATCCCTGTGGGTTGTTCCTATTGGGTCGGGTTGATTGAAACCGGCATGCCTGCAAAATAATATCAGTTTATCTGATCATGATCCAATTGACCGTCGCGTAAATGAAACAGGCGGTCAAAACGGTCATATATTTTTTCGTCATGGGTCACGGCGATAATGCAGGCATCTTGTTCGGCAGCCAGTTTACGCAGTAAATCCATCACGATACCCGCGCGTTTGGAATCAAGTGCTGCCGTGGGCTCATCGGCCAGAATGATGCGCGGGCTGTTGGCCAATGCGCGCGCAATCGCCACGCGTTGGGCCTCACCGCCTGATAGCTGCGCGGGCATCGCATCTTTGCGGTGGCCCACTTCCAGATAATCCAGCAATTCAATGGCACGCGCTTGCGCTTCGGCTTTGGATTTTTTGGCAAGTTGCAACACCAACGCGATATTGTCCTTGGCGTCCAGAAACGGCAGCAGATTGTGAAACTGGAAAACAAACCCGATCTTGTCCAGTCGTAGTTTGCGCAAATCACTGCGCAGCCAGCGGTTATCATAAACCATCTCGCCATCCAGCTGCACCTGGCCCTGATTTGGTTCCAGTATACAACCGATAACATTCAGCAATGTGGTCTTGCCCGAACCGGACGGGCCAAGCAGGGCGATCACTTCGCCTGCGTGAACTTTCAGGTCGACATCGCGCAATGCGTCAACCCGCGCATCACCTGTCCCGAAGTGTTTGGAAACACCTTTGATGTCGACAATCACATTACGTTTATCATCCGCCATCACATCACCCGCCTATCGCTTCGGCCGGATCGACCTTCAGTGCGGCGCGCACCCCAAGACCGCTGGCAACAACACAAACCACAAGAATGATCCCGGCAAGAGCGGCGGCATTATGGGGCTCCAGCAAAACGCGGCGCGGAAAGTAATCTTTGACCAGCAGGATTATCCCCAGCCCAAAGAACCAGCCGACCGCACCCAAGGCCACGGATTGCTGTACAATCAAACCGATGATCACGCGGTCAGGGGCACCGATCAGTTTCAACGTTGCAATCTGTTTCAACTTTTCCATCGTCATGGTGTAGATAATCAACGCAATCACCACGGCGGATACTGTCAGCAAAATGCCCAGAAATAATCCAATTTGGCGGCGCGCACGATCCACCACAGACTGGATCAGCAATTCTTCCTGTTCGGCCTGTGTCATGGCGGACAGGTGTTTCCATTGGCGCACGGTCTGCGCCACGCTTTGGGCATCCGCATTGGCATCAAGTCGCGCGATCACAGCGGCAACCGCGTTTTCGCTTTCCAGCAATCCCGCACCACGCGCGATTTGCACACGCAGGGCAGGTGGTGCCAATTGTGATTGCAGGGTTTGTGCGTCTGCCAGAGTGATGAAAATAGCCGGATCACCAGCAGAGTTCATGGTGTCTTCCACCAACCCCACAACTTTGAAATTATCGCGTCCAAGGCGGATATAATCCCCCGGGGTCAGTCCTGATTTCCGGTCGGCAACCATCTCGAAATGGCTACGCTGGATATTGCGACCCTCGACCACGGTTTGTGGTCCGCCGGGGCGGCCCAGCTGGTACCCGATCACATAAAGCCGCAGCGTGTCACCTGCAAATTTGGCCTCTACGGTTTTGTAAGTGATGCTGCCCGCCTCGGACACGCCGTGCAAACGCGCGACCGCATCACGGGTGTCGCCCGGTATTTTAGAGGCTTCCGCAAACGGCCCTTGGGTGCCATGTTCCACGACCCAAAGCTCTGCTTGTGGTGCTTTCACGATATTCAGCGCATCCGACACCAGCCCGTTGTAAATGCCGATCATCGCCAGCACCACAGCCATCAAAAGGCTTAGGCCCAGACAGGTCAGCAAGAACCGAAACAGATTATGGCGCACATCGCGGTATGCAAGGTTCATGGTGCGGCCTTTTCAAACGGGCGGGCAAAGCGGCCTTGGGACAGGCTTTTCATCGGGGCGGATACGATCTGTGCGCCATCCGGTAAACCGCTGACCACTTCCAGACGGGCATCTTCAGTGCGGTGGCCGAAAATCAGTGTTACCTGTGCCAACTTGCCATCCTGTACAGTCCAAACCTGACCTTGGTGGCCATTAAATCCGCTGACCGCAATTTCCGGCACCAGCAAAGCTTCGGGCAAAATGGTTTGGGTAATCAGCACTTCGGCCTGTTCGCCCAGAAAAATCTGTGGCGGGCATTGATCACATTTTATCCAGACGCGACGCTCTTCGTTGGCGCGA
>DAOUQS010000040.1 GCA_030625465.1 Amylibacter sp.
GGCGCGGGGGTCGGGATCGGGTTTGCACCAAAAGATGCTTTCACAATCTCGCCGACAACAATCGCAAGCCCGAAAGTCACCAGGATCTGGTCCGCGTGCGGGCGATTGTAGAAATGCTTGATCAGGCCGCGTTCCATAACGTAACCGACCAGAAGCATGACGGGTATGGCAAATAGGATCGCCAAAGGCACTGCCCAGTCGATAATCGCAGCGCCGGTCGCATCACCGAACCATTCAATCACATACGGCGTTTTAACCTTTAAAGGATTGCCCAGAAAATCCGTCTTGGTTGGATCAATGGTAATCTTTGATATGTGTAGAATTTTACTGACAGTCACCGCACAAAAGGCGCCGATCATAAACAACGCGCCGTGCGCGAAGTTAACCACGCCAAGCGTGCCGAAAATAAGGGTAAGGCCCAAAGCGATCAGCGCATAGGCGCTGCCTTTGTCCAAGCCGTTAAGTATTTGAAGTAGGAGCGCGTCCATATCCTGTTCCCCAGAACATAATGGTTATAGCGTCATTCTTTTTGCGACGCTTTCAAAAGCAACCACGCCCCAATGCAAGGGGCGTGATTTAATCAATTTAGCAGCACTTAAGCACCCGGGTTACATTTACCCAAAGCACCACCCGCAAACATTGGGTGATCCGGTGCGTATTCCACTTGCGCACGTGGTGTAACTTCCACGATTTCCAAAGCGTCATACTCGTTGGTCGGGTTTTCTTTACCTTGCATCACAAGCACATCTTTGAAGCACTGGTGATCTTCTTTACGGTAAAGTGTTGGACCATTGCCCAAACCGTCAAACTCGAAGCCTTCCAGAGACTCGCCGATACCACATGGGTTAAACGTGCCGGCACGCTCACAAGCATCCGCATAAAGCAGTGTTTGTGCGTAAACTGTTTGGGCAGCATTTGATGGCGGGAAGCCATACTTTTCGCCAAACGATTTAACGAATGCTTTTGTGCCTTCGTCGCCAAGTGTCCATGACCAGTTTGTTGAGCCGAACACACCTTCGATGTTCGCACCAGCACCTTTAGCCATCAGCTCGGAATACAATGGAACGATGATTTCGAAGTTTTTGCCGTTCACTTGCTTGTCACGCAGGCCAAACTGAACTGCTGAAGTTAGTGAGTTGATCATGTTCCCACCGTAGTGGTTCAGGATCAGAACATCGGCACCGGAATTCAACACAGGCGCGATATAAGACGAGAAGTCTGTTGTCGCCAGTGGTGTCAGTACGTTGTTCACTGTTTGCCAGCCGATACCTTCGGTCGCCGCCTGGATAGACTCTTGTTGTGTCCAACCCCAGCTGTAATCAGCTGTCAGGTGGTATGCACGACGTTCCTTGCCGTATGCGTTTTGCAACACAGGTGCCAAAGCGGCACCAGACATGTAGGCGTTAAAGAAGTGACGGAAGCCGTTGGCTTTCTTATCTTTACCGGTTGTGTCGTTAGAGTGTGTCAAACCAGCCATAAAGATAACGCCGGCTTCTTGGCACAGACCCTGCACAGCAATCGCCACACCTGATGATGAACCACCAGTGATCATGATCGCGCCGTCTTTTTCGATCATTGATTTTGCAGAAGCACGCGCCGCATCAGATTTAGTCTGCGTGTCGCCCGTTACAAATTCAACTTTCTTGCCAAGGATACCATTACCCTTAAGCGCTTTTGATGTGAACGTATTCATCATGCCGCCGTCGCCGCCGCCATTCAGATGCTCTACAGCCAGTTCGTATGCGCGTAGCTCATCACTACCTTCGTCCGCATATGGTCCTGTTTGTGGTACGTTAAAGCCCAGCGTAACTGAACCGCCTGTTGGCGCGTTTGTATACGCAGCAGCAGGGCTTGTGATTAGTGTGGGCATCGCCAGACCAGCACCCATAACGGCACTGGACTTAAGCAACCCACGACGAGTAAATTTAGACATAGATTTCCTCCCGTGTTCTAGCACGATCTGCTCCTCCCAGAACGCCGTGCCAGTGTCTTTCGACTTGGTTAGAATAAAAGAATTAGCAACTATTGCAATAAACAACTGATTTTACTTGTTTATTTTGTAAATATTTTGAATTTACATACTGCGTTAAAGTAAATATATTTACTATAGTCGATATTTTCGTTTAAAATTAAAGGAAAAGCCAAGATGCCTCGCAGCCTGTTAGGAACACGTATCCGTGAAAACCGCCGTTCCAAGGGGGTCAGTCAGGCCGCCCTTGCAAAACAGGCAGGCATTTCTGCGTCATATCTGAATTTGATTGAACATAACCGGCGGGGAATCGGCGGGAAAACATTGCTGGCTTTAGCACGGGTTCTAGAGGTTGATCCGCGCAGTCTGAATGAAGGTGCGGATCAGGCTCTTGTCGGGCGCGTGGAACAAGCCGCCGCATTGGCGCCCACCATCGCCTGCGAGACCGATAAAACCGAAGAGTTTATTGCCCGCTTCCACGGCTTTGCCCGCCTGATCGGCAGGCAGTTTGACCGTGCCAAAGTCCAAGACGAAACGCTTCAGGCAATGTCGGACCAGATGAACAGCGACCCGTTTTTCTCGGAAGCGATGCACCTGATGCTGTCCAATATCACAACCATAAAATCCACCGCCGAAATTCTGTCGGATGAGGCCGCCCTGCCGGATGATTTAAAGCAACGCTTCTTGTCGAACCTTTTAAATGAGGCTGAAAGACTGGCACAAACCGCCACGGATATTTTGCAGCATTTTGAACCCAACGCACAAAATGACGGCACAACCAGCGATACCGCCCCGGCAGAAGCTATTCTGGAACATAACGACTACTTTATAAAACAGTTAGAAGGAAACTTCATTTCACCTGTTGATTATGCCGCAAAGCAGAACATGGCAAAACTTGATGAGCAAGAGGCCGTCGATGCGCTGGTGCGCTACAGCTCTATCATCCAGAAACTGCCGATCGACACATTCCTGCACTTTGCCAAAGAATACCATTACGACCCGGTCAAGATTTCGCGTAAAATGAATGTTCCGTTAAATGTCGTTATGTCTAGGTTTGCCCATTTACCAAAACACGATGATATTCCACGGTTTGGAATTCTGGAATGTGATGGTTCGGGTGCTGTGATTTTTCGCAAACAACTGCCGACATTATCATTGCCCAGATACGGCAGCGCATGCCCTTTATGGCCGATTTACCGCAGCCTTAGCCAGCCCCTTCAGCCGATCAAAGCGTTTATCAACACGCCGACAGGCGAACGGTTTTTAACATATTCATTAACCCAATACGCAGATCAAAACACCATTGGCCTGCCTGCGCGCACCACCGCGATCATGATTTTCACACCTGACTATGAAATGTTCATGCCAAAAACAGAAATAACCCTGCAACCCAATTTGGCAGTTGGTCTGCAATGCTCCGTCTGCCCCCGTGATAACTGCCCCGCACGACGCGCAAAATACCTATTGCAATAATCCCGCTTGCCTATAAGCGGAATCGCTTTAAGCTGCACATGCCGCGCCTTGAGGGAGGGATACGTGTCAAAATCAGTTCTGATAGTCGAAGATGAACCCTTTATTATGGAGGCCCTGTCATTCCTGCTAAAGCGCGACGGGCTAGATATTTCGACATTTACAGATGGTCAGGGTTGCGTAGAGCGCATTCAGGCCCTGAAACCTGACCTGGTGATACTTGATATGATGTTGCCCAACCGTAGCGGGATGCAAATTTTGGAAGATCTGCGCGCAATGGACGATTTTTCCAACCTGCCGGTTTTGATGTTAACTGCCAAAGGCCAGAAAAAAGACCGTGCGGCGGCTGAAAGTGCCGGTGTCAGCCTGTTTATGACCAAGCCTTTTTCCAATAAAGAAATCATTCAAAACGTTCACAGGCTTTTGGACAGATGAGCGAAAAACAATCTTTTGACGAGGTTAACCAAAAAAACCGCCGCAGCCGCAAGAAACGTGAAATTGCCCTGATACTGCCTGTCATAGGGGTGTTGTTGCTGCTGACGCCGATTGTGAAATTATTCATCGGCAGCACTGAAACATCCCCCTTGATCGGCGCGTTGCTGTTCATTTTCGGGGTCTGGGCTGCTTTGATTGCAGCCGCGTTTATTCTGTCGCGCAGCCTGATCTTTGAAATCCGGGATAAATAATGCTGACGTTCAATATTCTTGTCGCCATTTGCCTAGTCTATGTGGTCATATTGTTCATGGTGGCCGCGATTGCCGAGCAATGGGCGCAGAAAAACAAGCTGTCATTCCTGCATTCCCCGATTGTCTACACGCTTTCCATTTCGGTTTATTGCACAGCATGGACGTTTTATGGCGCGGTTGGGTCAGCGGCCCGAAACGGGTTAGAGTTTCTGGCGATTTACCTTGGCCCAACACTGGTCTTCATCGGCTGGTGGTGGTTTTTGCGCAAATTGGTGCGCATCGGCAATACACAACGGATCACATCCATCGCCGATCTAATTTCATCACGCTATGGCAAAAGCAACTTGCTGGCAGTTGTTGTAACCTTGCTGGCGGTTATCGGATCGACACCCTACATCGCTTTGCAGCTGCAATCCCTGACCTTAAGTTTCGCAGTGTTCACCCATACAAACGCAAATGCGCCCTCGCCGGCTATTACCGCGTTTTTAATCGCGGCAGGGCTGGCCGCATTTACCGTTGTGTTCGGCACGCGTAATCTTGACGCAAATGAGCGCCACCACGGGGTTGTGACAGCCATTGCGGTTGAGGCGATTGTCAAGCTTATCGCACTTCTTGCCGTTGGCATTTTTGTGGTCTGGTTTGTTGCCGACGGCCCGACAGATGTTTTGCAAAACGCTGAAAAGATGTTGCCGGAAACCACCGGGGCCTTTACCCCGCGCTGGGTTACTTTGACGTTTCTGTCTGCCACCGCAATCATATGTTTGCCGCGCATGTTTCAGGTTGTCGTCGTAGAAAACGATGCCGAAAAGCATCTGGCCACGGCAAGCTGGGCCTTTCCGCTTTATCTGTTCCTGATGTGCCTTTTTGTGGTGCCAATAGCCGTCACAGGTCTGGAAATCCTGCCTGAAGGGTCAAACCCCGACCTTTTTGTTTTAACCATTCCACTGGCAATGGGACAAGACGGCCTAGCCGCACTTGCATTCCTGGGTGGGTTCTCATCCGCGACATCCATGGTAATTGTGGCGGCTATCGCGCTGTCGACAATGGTTTCCAATCATATTGTTTTACCACTTTGGTTACGGCGCGCACAAGCGCGTAACCCTGAAAGTGACGATGTGCGGTCTATTCTGCTTAGAAGCCGGCGGATCAGTATCGCGGGGATATTGGGTCTGGGATACCTTTATTACCAATTCACTGGCGGGACAGAGGCGCTGGCCTCTATCGGGCTGATTGCCTTTTTGGGTGTGGCACAGGTTTTGCCCGCATTGCTGTTCGGGCTGTTCTGGCGCAACGCTTCAAAATGGGGGGCATTGGTCGGCATTCTTGTGGGCTTTACGGTTTGGGCCTACACCTTGTTCTTGCCAAGTTTTGACGGCAGCTTTATTTTACCAAACCACGTTCTGGAAAATGGCCTGTTTGGCCTATCAACCCTGCGCCCCCAAGCATTGTTCGGGATCAACATCCCCGACCCATTGGTTCATGCCGTCTTTTGGTCCTTGTCATTGAACACACTTGTCTTGATTACACTATCATTGATGACAACGCCGAAACCCCTGGAAAACCTGCAGGCACTTCAGTTCATCAATGTTTTCGGGCGTTCATCACAACAGCATATGCCAAGCCAGATATCAACATCGGAAGATTTATTTGTTCTGGCACAACGGATTGTCGGACGCGCACAGGCAGCACGGCTATTTGAGGATAAGGCAAAGGAGCAAGGTAAGTTATACGGCCTGCCCGATCCAACATCTGAATTTATTGTCACACTGGAACGTGAATTTGCAGGATCCGTGGGTGCAGCAACGGCACATGCCATGATGGGCCAGATTTCGGGCCGGGAAACTGTTTCAGTGGAAGAGCTGATCGCGGTTGCCGATGAAACCGCACAAGTTATCGAATATTCTGCCCGTCTGGAAAGGCAATCGAAAGAGCTGGCGGAAACTGCAAAAGAATTACGCAGGGCAAATGACAAGTTAACCAAGCTTAGCCAGCAAAAGGATGATTTTTTAAGCCAGGTTAGCCATGAATTGCGTACGCCTATGACATCCATCCGGTCATTCTCGGCTATTTTAATGAGCGGCGAAGAAGTGGATCACAAGCAATTCGTCCGGTTTTCATCTATTATCAACGACGAGAGCCAGCGGCTGACCCGCATTCTGGATGACATCCTTGATCTAAGTTTTCTTGAAAGCGGCAAGGCCAAACTAAATTTGCAGCATAAAAATCTGGGCGAAATGCTGGAGCAATCTATCATTGCCAGCAGCAGCATAAATGACATTTCAAAGGCTGATATCCGGCTGTCTGAAAAGTTTGCAAGCGTCGATCTGGTTACAGATGCGGACCGGTTGGCCCAAGTTTTTATTAACATTATATCGAATGCAATTAAATATAATGACAAGCCCAAGCCGATTATCAAAATTGATCTTGAAGAGGGCCAAAATGGTATCATGGTTGTTATTTCCGACAACGGTCCCGGCATTCCAGAAGGCGAACACGAGATTATATTCGAGAAGTTTTCAAAATTATCGTCGGGCGGAGCGGCCAGCGGTGTCGGTCTTGGCCTGTCAATTTGCGCCGAGATTATGCGGAACCTGGGCGGTAAAATCAGCTTAAGACCATCCAGAACCGGTGCAACGTTTGCAATTTGGATTCCCAAAAAGGTCTAAAATTGCGACGCTAGGTTATTGACGACAAACGTTCCTTAAACCTATTAGTCTACATATCATTGCTTTTCACCAGAGGCCCCACATGTACAACGCTGACGAAAATGACATACGCTTTGCAATCCGCCACGTTATTGGTCTGGAAACATTTACAGATCTTGCGCCCTTTGCGGATTACGACGCGGATATATGTGACGCGGTTTTATCGGAAGCGGCAAAGCTTGCGACAGAAGTGATTGCACCAATTAACCAAACCGGCGACGCAGGTTCCACTTGGCATTCCGACGGCACGGTCACAACACCACCAGGATACGCCGAAGCATTTAAGGCGCTAGGTGATGGTGGATGGACAGGCATAGGCACCGCCGAGGACTATGGCGGGCAAAACATGCCGGCAATCTTGTGTGCAGCCACGCGCGAGATGTGGCATTCCGCGAACATGGGGTTGGCGCTGTGCCATTTGCTGACCGAAGGCTTGATCCACGCGTTGCAGACCTCTGCCTCGGAAGATCAAAAACAAACGTATGTGCGCCCAATGGCCGAAGGCCGGTGGACTGGGACTATGAACCTGACGGAAAGCCAGGCGGGGACCGATCTGGCTGCGATCAGGACGCAAGCCGTCCCCGAAGGTGATCATTATCTTATCAGTGGGCAGAAGATTTTTATCACTTACGGCGAACATGATATGTCCGAAAATATCGTTCACCTTGTACTGGCCAGAACCCCCGATGCGCCCGCAGGTGTGAAGGGTATTTCTGTCTTTATCGTCCCGAAGTTTCTGGTCAATGAAGATGGCAGTCTTGGCGCCCTGAATGATGTGAAATGTGTCTCGATTGAACATAAGCTGGGCATCAACGGGTCACCAACCGCCGTGTTGCAATATGGTGAGAATAAAGGCGCTATCGGCTATTTGGTCGGGGCGGAAAATCAAGGGTTGAATATCATGTTCAACATGATGAACCACGCCCGTTTCGGTGTTGGCATTCAAGGCTTGTCCATCGCCAACCGCGCCTATTATCAGGCGTTGGCCTATGCGCAGGAACGTCGCCAAGGCACACCGATTGGCGGCAAAGAGGGTGATGCGATCATTCACCACCCTGACGTGATGCGCCTGTTGGCCACGATGCGCGCCGAAATAGAGGCAATGCGCCCGCTTGCGCTTTATGGTGCCACAGCGCTTGATCGGGGTCATCTTGACGCCGGTGAAAGTAAATCCAGCTGGCAGACCCGCGCTGAATTAATGGTGCCGATCATCAAAGGCTGGATGACGGAACGGTCTTTTGGCATCGCATCCGACGGCGTGCAAGTGCATGGCGGTATGGGCTTTATTGAAGAAACCGGTGCCGCCCAACACCTGCGCGATGCCCGGATCTTGACCATCTATGAAGGTACAACTGCCATTCAGGCCAACGATCTGATGTTTCGCAAAACCTTGCGGGATCAGGGCGTTGCCGTGCGGGAATTGATCGAAGATATTCGCAAGGACGCTGACAAGACTTTGTTGACTGCGGTAGCGGACGCTGAAACTGTACTTGACCATATTCTGAAGGGCGGCCTTTCCACACGCGATGCCGCCGCAATTTCCGTGCCATACCTGATGCTGCTGGGCTATCTGACAGGTGGTTGGATGGCGTTGAAAAACAAACGCGCGGCCATTGCACAACAAGACGCCGGTACTTGGGATGCGAACTTTTTGAAAGCCAAGATTGCCCATGCAGATGTCTATGCCGCCCACAGCCTGCCGCAGGTCGCGGCTTTGGCGCAAACCATTTTGAACGGTTCAAATTCGATTGAAGCGATGGATGCCAGCTGGTTCGATAGCTAAAAATACGCAGGCCTTCGCACACCGATTATGTATCACCCGTAATATTTACCTTACTACAGGTGATAAATATTACGTGAAGTGGGCTGCGTATTGGATGAAATACCGTATGTTAAGAATACCGTATTAGAATCAAGGCTATGCAAATGTTAACAACGAACCCACAACTGACACGGCGGCTATTTTTTGGTGGCGGGCTTGCCGTGACCGCTGGTTCAATCGCATGGAGCCAGATCAACAGATTGCCATTTGACGGTGATGCCATTGATCCGGCAACTGCACATAAGTTAGCACTTGCCGGTGAAATTACCCTGCTTGATATTCGCCGACCCGGTGAATGGGCAAGAACAGGAAGCGGCGAAGGTGCCCACCGGCTTGACCTGCGCAAGAAAGACTTCATTGAAATTCTTGACGGGTTATTGGCTGGTGATCGCACAAAACCTGTCGCTTTAATCTGTGCCACCGGCGTTCGGTCAAACCGGATGAGTGAAAAGTTGGTCAAAGCGGGATTTACCAACATCATAGACGTGCCCGAAGGTATGCTTGGTTCAAGGGCCGGGCCGGGCTGGATCAAACGGGGTCTGCCCCTTTACAAATCATAAAATTATGAAAATAGAGCGCGCCAAAGCGTAATCACTCTGCCGCAATATGATCCAGTGGCGGCACTTCAAGGGCGGTACGCATTTCAGCGCGGTATCGCTGCGACAAAGCAATTACGCGCGGAACAGATACCTCATCCGGTGTTCCAAGCGGGCGGCGGTTCCAGTTTTTACGAACAAGGTTAACGCCGCTTAGGGCGGATAATAAAACCGCGCCCGCCAAGCTAATAGCGATCGGCAGCAACCAAAGTGAGACAATCCCCGCGATCATACCTGCCAACAGCATTGATCCGGCTATCAGCTCTACCACATGAAATTTCATTAATGTGCTGACAGGGTATTTCCCGCCCCGCCGTTTTTGTGGCTCCCATTTTTCAGAATAGCCGGCAAAGCTGCGCAGAACCGCAATGGTTTGCTGAACCATCAGGATCGGGGCATAGGCAAACGAGGTGAACACTTCGAGCAAAAATGACGCGCCGAATTGCAGACTGCCACCATACGCGCGGCGTGTGTCAGCCGATGACCACATCACAGCCGCCCCGATAATTTTCGGAGCCAGCAACATGCCATACATGAACAACAGTATAAGGAAGCTGTTAACGGTGCTCATATGTGGCCAGATCGGCGTTTTCGGACTGGCCGCACTGAAATAACTGATAACATTGGTTTCATCACCGTTGCTTAGCAAGGCCCAAACCATCAGCAGGATGAACCACGCCGGCGACAATAGATAACTGATTGCGCCGTGCAGCAGATGAAACCGCGAAACCGCGTGCAGTCCTGCGGCGGGCAGAATTTGAAGATGTTGCAAATTACCCTGACACCAGCGCCTGTCCCGCAGAACATAGTCCACCAATGTCGCCGGAGTTTCTTCGTAACTGCCTTCAATCCGTGGCATAAAGCGAACTGCCCAGCCTGCGCGGCGTAGTAATCCTGCCTCAACGAAATCATGTGACATGATCAGTTTATCTTTGCCCCGTATGGATTTAAGCAAAGGCAGCCCTGCTGAAGCGGCAAATGCGGCTGTTCGGATTATTGCATTATGCCCCCAGTAATTCCCTTCACGGTCAGACCAAAGCGCCAGACCCTCGGCCAAGGGCCAGCCGTATGTTACATTTGAAAACTGCTGCATACGGGCAAACAATGTTTGTGCGCCAAACAGTTTAGGGCACGACTGGATCAAACCCGCCGAAGGGTCCTGTGAAAGTTCATCGGCCAGCGCCACGATAGCTGAATTGCTCATCAAGCTGTCGGCATCAAGCACAAGCATAGCTTCAAACCCGCCACCCCAACCTTCAATCCAGTCGCTTATGTTGCCAGTTTTTCTAGCAGTATTTTGCGTGCGGCGACGATAATAAATCCGGGTGGTATCGGATAAAGTGTTTCGCAGAATAATCATTGCACGCATTTCCTGCGCCGCAATTTTGGGATCCTGTGTGTCGCTGAGGATGAAAAGTGAAAACGTATGCTGCATATTCACAACGTGCAGTTCTTTCAGCATTGCAGTCGCATTACCAAAGACATCCGATGGGTTTTCATTGTAAACTGGAACCAGTAGGGCAACGTCCAATGCGGCCGGCGTTGATCGCAGTGCCGTTGCCTTTCGCCGATTTAGCCAAAAGCTAACCAAACCAACCGTTGCGGTGCTGACTGATAATGAAATCCAGAAAAACGTCACCCCGACCAGTACGACCAAGACATATTCCAATGTCCCGAAACCACCCGTGGATAGCCAATCGGTAAAAACCGCAAGCAACAAGGCTGTCGTTAGTATCGCCGGGCCGAAGATCAGCAGTCTGGACATCAAATTGCCAGAGCGGCGATGCCAGCTTGGGGCATCGGCATCGCGGTAGGGTTTCTGGAAGTCCTGTTGCGGCATGCCTATCGGTTTGCGCCCGGGCATCCAGCCAAGATCATCACCCACTTGATGTTTAAGCCGCATGTCCATCACGCAGTCCACCTGTAAAGCCAAACCTCTGATATCGAATGTCCTTCATACATAAGCTGTGCGCGTAATTCCATGGATTGTGTGGATTT
>DAOUQS010000392.1 GCA_030625465.1 Amylibacter sp.
GTCTTTATGGCGACGGTCCAGTGTCGGTTGGTCGCCGGTATAGGCGTGGATTGTCGTCATAATCCCTTTTTCGATACCGATGGCATCGTTCAAAACCTTGGCGACAGGGGCCAGACAGTTGGTGGTGCAAGACGCGTTTGATACGATCAGATCGTCCGATGTCAGCGTGTCGTGATTGACGCCGTAAACCACAGTTTTATCCGCGTTCTTGCCAGGTGCCGAGATCAGGACGCGTTTTGCCCCGCGATCAAGGTGTACCTGACAGGCTTCTTTCGAATTGAATTTGCCGGAACATTCCAGCACCACATCAATACCGTCCCAATTCAGTTCGGTCGGGTCGTATGTGGAAAACATCCGCAACGGGCCGCGCCCGACATTCAGCGCACCATTTTCAATGGATATGTCACCGGCAAAGCGGCCATGTACGGAATCGTATTTCAGCAAGTGCGCAGCACTTTCAACGGGGCCCGTGGCATTCAGGGCCACGACCTCGATGTCGGTGCGTCCGCTTTCGATGATTGCAGATAGTGTGGAACGGCCAATGCGCCCAAATCCGTTTATTGCGACTTTTATTGTCATGGATAATCTCCGTTTGGCAGGTCTACGCCCTGACTATTAATCTGCATTACATTTATAGGCTTCTAGCCTTCAAAAAAGAAAAACGCCCAAGGTTTTGGCCTTGGGCGTCAAAATGGCGCAAAATGTTAGCGATAAAGTGACCGCAACGGGGCTAAAGCAGGGCTTTTGCCGCTTCAGTGACCTTATCGGCAGTGATCCCGAAATGCTCATACAGCTCATCAATCGGTGCGGATGCCCCGAATGATTCCATGCCGACGAACGCGGATTTTTTCCATGAACCGCGTTCCCCGCACAGCCAGCGATCCCAGCCTTGGCGCGATGCGGCTTCCACAGCTACGCGTACAGGGCCAGGCGGCAGGATGCGGCGGCGGTATGCTTCATCTTGTGCTTCGAACAATTCCCAGCATGGCATCGAGACTACGCGGGTGCCGATACCTTGCGCTTCCAGCTTGGCTTTGGCGTCCATTGCAATTTCCACCTCGGAACCGGTTGCAAGCAAGATAACCTTACGCTTGTTTTCAGCCTCGGCCAGAACATAGGCCCCCATGGCGGTCATGTTCTTGTTGGTGTGTTTGGTGCGCACGGTTGGCAGGCCCTGACGGGTCAGCGACAACACCGACGGGGTTGTTTTGGATGTCACGGCCAGTTCCCAAGCTTCGGCGGTTTCCACACTGTCAGCGGGGCGAAACACATTGGTGTTCGGCGTGGCGCGACTGATCGCCAGATGTTCAACCGGTTGGTGTGTCGGCCCGTCTTCACCCAGACCGATACTGTCGTGGGTCATCACATAAACCGTCGGAATTCCCATCAATGCGGACAGGCGCATAGCGGGGCGCGCATAGTCGGTGAAACACATGAATGTACCACCATAAGGGCGAATACCGCCGTGCAGCGCCATGCCGTTCATCGCGGCGGCCATACCATGTTCGCG
>DAOUQS010000199.1 GCA_030625465.1 Amylibacter sp.
GCTGGAGGCGGATAAAAAACCTTTCCCCGCAGGGAAGCCAAGTGTAAAGCCGCCGCATAAGGCGAAAACGGTTTTTAATATTGCGCGCCCTGAAGGGACAGTTAAGTGTACCGCGACCGCTGGCCGGTTGGAATTGCGTGTCGCCAAAGATTTTTCAACTGTTGATCGTGTTAAACTGGAACAGGCGATTAGACATCTTTTGGTGCAAATAGAGTAGAAAAATGATTTTTATCAATGGGTTACGCAATATAAAAACAAAGTCTGACAATTTTAAATGTTGTCGGACGGCAAGTAATTTAGAGGGTTGTTCTACCAATGGCCGATAAAAAAACCCTGACAACATTTCTACAATATATCCCGATATGGGTTTCGCTGATGCTGGGACGAATGATGTCGTTTCGGATGCGCAGCGGTTTTTTTGCCGGTCTTGGCGGGTTTTTTATCCCGCTTGTCCCGCAATCCCGCAACCGTATTCTAGGCGGATTAAAGCGGGTTTTTCCCGATATGTCGGACCAAGAGGGCTTGGCGCTTTGCAAGCAAATAGGCCGCAATAGCGGGCGCACGATTGCGGAAATATTGTTTAATGCCGAGTACAAAAAACATAGTGAGCTGTTTGACGCGCAAGGGCCCGGTCTGGCGTTTTTGCGCAAGGCAAAGTCGGAGGGCAAGGGGGCGATTATTGTTTCGGCGCATTTCGGACAATGGGAAGCTATCCGGCATTATCTGAAGTCTGCGGATATGGAAACGGGTGCGGTTTATCGCAAAAACAGCAACCCTTGGTATGAACGGGATTTTCTGGCGGGTATTGAACAAGGTGGCGCGCCGATTGTTGCCAAAAGCACCAAGGGCAATATGCGGATGGTCAGGCACCTGCGCAAAGGCGGTTTTTTCGCGTTACTGGTTGACCAGAAATTCCAGAATGGCGAATTGCTGCCGTTTTTGGGGCATGAGGCCCTGACCCCGACGGCCGCCGCAGAACTGGCTTTGCGCTATGATTTACCGCTGGTACCGGCTTTTGGCACCCGCGATGATAATAATTTTAATATACATGTCGAATTTGAGGACCCTATTGTGCATTCGGATGCGTTAACGATGACGCGCGAAGTGAATGACCGTATCAGTGCGCGGATAATGGACAAGCCCGAACAGTGGTATTGGCTGCATCAACGCTGGGATGATACCGCGTTGTATCACCGGGTACGCGGCGCGAAGTCTTGATTGATATGGACAAAAACGCAGGTTGGTCTATTAGGATTGCAAGAATAATTGAATGCTGAAGGGCAGGGGCCATGACGGATAATCTATCGAAAATCGGCGCAGAGGTGTTGACGATTGAAGCTGCTGCCTTGACGGCATTGGCGCAAAGTCTGGGAACGGATTTTGAGGCGGCTGTGACAGTACTGTCGAAAGCGCAGGGGCGCGTTGTGCTGTCGGGCATGGGCAAATCCGGCCATATCGCGCGCAAAATAGCTGCTACCTTGGCCAGCACGGGGACACCTGCCCAGTTTGTGCATCCCGCAGAGGCCAGCCACGGCGACCTTGGGATGATTACCAAGCATGATGTTTGCATCATGCTGTCAAACTCTGGCGAAACAGCCGAGTTGGCGGACGAGATTGCACATGCGAAACGGTTTAAGATACCGCTGATAGCGATTACCAAAAACGCGGATAGCTCGCTTGGCAAAGCGGCAAATGTGGCCCTTGTGCTGCCCGCCGCACCAGAGGCCTGTAGCATCGGGATGGCGCCGACAACATCCACCACGATGCAGCTGGCATTGGGTGATGCTTTAGCGGTGGCGTTGATGCGGCTGAAGGGGTTTGATAGGGACAGTTTTCTGGTTAATCATCCCGGTGGCAAGCTGGGGGCGCAGTTGCTGAGGGTTGAAAACATCATGCATTCGGGTGCCGCCTTGCCCGTGGTGGCAAAAGACACACGCATGAGCGAGGCTTTGCTGGAAATGACCGCCAAGGGCTTTGGCGTGGCCGCTGTGGTGGCGGACGGGCAGTTGCTGGGTATTATCACCGACGGGGATTTGCGCCGCAACATGGACGGTTTGATGGAGCATACGGCCGGGTCTGTGGCCACGATGGGGCCGTCAACCGTGACGCCTGATATGCTGGTGTCGGAAGCTTTGGGGATTATGAACCGCAGAACCATTTCCGCGCTGATGGTGGTGGACAGGGCAGGGGCCCTGAAGGGGCTGGTGCATATCCATGATATTTTACGGGCAGGTGTAGTATGAAAACGGCAATTGTAATTCCGGCGCGCTTTGCGTCAACACGTTACCCCGGCAAGCCGCTGGTGGTGTTGAACGGGCCTGACGGGGCGAAGTCGCTGATCCAGCGCAGTTGGGAAGCGGCTATGGCTGGGGACGGCGTGGACGCGGTGTATGTGGCAACGGATGACGCGCGCATCCGGGACGCATCAGAAGCGTTCGGGGCGCAGGTTTTGATGACGCCGTCTAGTTGCGCCAATGGCACCGAGCGCTGTGCGGCGGCACTGGACGTGATGGATTGGGAACCTGATCTGGTGGTCAATTTGCAAGGGGACGCACCTTTGACGCCGGCATGGTTTGTGTCGGATTTGATTGCAGGGTTTAAGGCCGATCCCTCTGTGCATGTGACCACGCCGGTTTTACGTTGTGATTTGCAGACTTACAAAAACTTTGTCGAGGATCGCAAACATGGTCGTGTTGGTGGCACCACGGCGGTGTTTGATGCGCATATGAACGCGATGTATTTTTCCAAGGAAGTGATCCCCTATGTGGGCGATGATCTGGTTGAGGGTGATGAAATTCCGGTGTTCCATCATGTGGGCGTATATGCCTATCGGCCGAAAGCCTTGCGGGAATATGCCAACTGGGCAACCGGGCCGTTGGAGACGCTTGAAGGTCTGGAACAGTTACGGTTTATGGAGCGTGGTGTGCCGGTGCGCTGTGTTGAGGTTGAAGGGCGTGGGCGGGTGTTCTGGGAATTGAACAACCCCGAAGATGTGCCGCGTATTGAAGCGGTTTTGAAAGAAGGAATGAATACATGAAAACGGTTAATGCGGGTGATTTGAAGATCAGCAACGAGATGGCTTTCACGCTATTGGCGGGGCCTTGCCAGTTGGAAAGTCTGGACCATGCGCGGATGCTGTGCGAACGCACGCTGGACGCGTGTTCGACCACCAACACGCCGTTTGTATTCAAGGCCAGTTACGACAAAGCCAACCGCACCAGCCTGAAAGGCATGCGCGGTTTGGGGATGGAAAAGGGGCTGGAAATTCTGGCTGCGATCAAGGACGAGTTTAAGGTGCCTGTGGTCACGGATGTGCATGAGATTTGGCACTGTGCCAAGGCCGCGGAAGTGGTGGATATTTTGCAAATCCCTGCGTTTTTATGCCGCCAGACCGACCTGCTGTTGGCAGCGGGCGAGACCGGCAAGTGTATCAATATCAAGAAGGGGCAGTTTCTGGCGCCTAATGATATGAAGAATGTGGCGCAGAAGGTGGCCTCGACCGGGAATGAGAATATTATGCTGTGTGATCGCGGTACCAGCTTTGGGTATAATATGCTGGTCAGCGATTTTCGCTGCATACCTATTATGGCTGAAACCGGCTATCCGGTGGTGTTTGATGCGACGCATAGCGTGCAGATGCCGGGCGGGCAGGGGACCTCTTCGGGGGGTAAACGCGAGTTTGTGCCGCCATTGGCTACGGCGGCGGCGGCAATCGGGGTGGGCGCGATCTTTATCGAGACCCACGAAGACCCTGATAACGCGCCAAGTGACGGGCCCAATATGATCCCTGTGGATCAAATGCGCGCCCTGATCGAGAAGCTTTCAGCGCATGACCGGCTGGCCAAGGGGCTGTAACTTACGTCTTTATTGCTGACATACAGATTATTTTGATGAAAAAGGTGAGGAATAATTATGGATGCCCTGCGATTAAAAAAATTCGAAAAATTTAAAGCCATGCACTTTGGTGCAGAGGCTTTTGTTATTCCCAACCCTTGGGATGCGGGCACGGCGCGAATATTGACGCAAATGGGGTTTGGGGCGCTTGCGACCACATCTGCGGGCTATGCCTTT
>DAOUQS010000391.1 GCA_030625465.1 Amylibacter sp.
GGCCCCTGATCTGGTCATCCCCGATATGATCCCGTCAGATGAAAGCCTGTGGGTACCGCAGGCCCCCGATGTCTGGTTCCGTCCCTTGTGCCTGAATGTCAGCCAAGGCTATTATGTGAACCTGTTGCGGGTGCGCAAATCCGGTATTTTATCGCGCCACAAACACGCAGGCCCGGTTCACGCCCATGTTTTACGCGGCTCATGGCGGTATCTGGAGCATGACTGGACAGCAACCACGGGGGCGTATGTGTATGAACCACCGGGCGAGACCCACACGCTTATGGTGCCAGACGATGTGGACGAGATGATCACGATGTTTCATGTCACAGGCGCGCTGATCTATGTTGATCCATGGGGTAAGGAAACCGGGCACGAGGACGTTTTTACCAAAATAGAACTGTGTCAGGATTACTTCAAAGGCACCCCGCATGGCATTGATTATGTGGATAAGTTTATAAGGTAAGCAAAGAAGTACGACTTTGTTTGCCGGTATTTACACGCTTAAAATACTAAATTAGTTTACTAATTTAGTTTGACCAAAAACAGGATGGTACCCGACATGCGCCGGACACCATAGAACCGACAACAAGACCGATCAGTTACTGAACATCCGGCCAAATCTTTTCTTCAGGCTTGGCTTGTTATACGCCGCAATAACCGTGATTTTATTATACATACTGTTGTGCCGGTCATCATTGCGCATCGAACCGACATTAACGTAATGCTTTCGCCCGTATGCGTGATCTTCTTTGGCCTGTATTGCCTCCAACGCGTATTTAACCGCCTCTTCATCAAAACCACGGGCCGACATTATCAATGAATTTGCCGCATTCCATTTAAAGAAATCCCGATGTGACACCAGCCTTTGGGCGTGGGCCCGAAGAACATCAAGTGCTATCGGATACCAGACCTCGACCTCGGCGTCCGCGACCAACATCGGTAATTCCAGATATGCTTGTGTCAACCGTGCCGGATTCACCTCTTCTTCTTGCAGTGCCGTCCTGAAAGCCTCCAGAGCACGAACAGTTTCACCGACCGCGCTGAAGGCCACGGCCCGGTCATACCATGCATGCGCCACATCGAAATGCATTCCGTGTTCAAAATAACGGTCAAGCAAAGCAAGTGCGGCATCAGGCGCGTTATCCGTCAGATACGACGCCTGAATGCGCAGATAATCCTGTTTAAGACGTACGCGTTCTAAATGATCGTTGAAATGTTTCTCAGTATTTTCATCCCAAACTTCATTACGGTACCACTCAACTTTATTCATCGGCTTTTATTAACTCCGGACTACTCATAAATATTACCCTGGTATTTGGCTCCTGGGTTTAGTGGTTTGGTAAAATAGAAATGTGGCTATTTTTGGCAAAAAACCTGTCAATATTTCCATAAAGCATCAATGGAAATTTGATTTAAATGAAGCCCGTTCCATAAGTCACTGATCGAACAGAAGATCACCGGTTGTTACAAATCTTTGCACAATCGTAACGCATCATAGATTGCGGCATGAATATTCCGGCA
>DAOUQS010000423.1 GCA_030625465.1 Amylibacter sp.
CCGGAACATGTTTCAAAAGCCAATGCTCTTGATCGTCTGAAAGCCGCTGTTGCCGCAACAGAGGCCGAACGGACCACACGTCTGGACGATCTAACCTCTGAGCTTATCATCGAAACCGGTGATGAACGTCGCAACAACACAACCTCGTTTCGTCGCGAACTGGCCAAGGTGCGCAAATCTTATGAACGTGATACCAGCTTTTTCTCACGTCAGACAAAACGCAATCCACCCGCACCAAAAAGCAACGGCACGCCGACACCGCTTGTATTGAAGGTAAAGCAGCGCGTTGCACAGACAAGCCAAGACACGGTGCGCAGCAGCCATAAAAACGCTGCCGGACTTAAGCTTGTTAGCGGCCAGAATAAACAGATCAAAAAGCCGTCCACATCCAAAATAACCAGCCCTGAGCTGCCAAGTTTCAGCGCGTTTGCCAAGATTATGGGCGCAAGCACACTGATCGAACTTTTGGAAGCGTCCGCGGCCTATATGACGCTTGTCCATGGCAAAGACCGGTTCTCTGGTCGGCAAATCACCGCGAACCTGCCCCAGCACATCAAGAAAATCGTCAAAGTGGACGAATGCATGGGCGCGCTGGATCGCTTAAACAAGCGCGGTTTTGTGAAAACCGATACCAACGGCAGCTATGCCATTTCCATCGCCCGCAAAGCGGCCTATCAGAAAAAATATCTGGCGGGATAATATACAATCAAAATTGCTAGCCGTGTTTTCAGGTGTCGGGATCACCTTTCCCGACACCTTTAAATACGAACTTGAACGGAATGGCCCAGGCCAGACCCAAAACCAGATAGATCAGCAATTCAACCAATGTGGGCAACCGTGGTATCGCCGACATAATCGTGGCGGCCACCACGATATAAAACGGCAACCACACCAGCAACAAAATCAAGGACCAGCGACGGCGCGCTTTGTACGATAAAGCCATCAGTCGGCGAACGGGTCAGTGACAAGGATAGTATCTTCACGCTCGGGGCTGGTTGACAATAGCGCCACAGGGCATTCGATCAACTCTTCCACACGGCGCACATATTTAATTGCGGCGGCAGGCAAATCGTTCCAAGATCGCGCCCCTTCGGTGCTTTCAGACCAGCCGGGCATTTCTTCATAAATCGGTTTGCAACGTGCCTGCGCATCCGCC
>DAOUQS010000166.1 GCA_030625465.1 Amylibacter sp.
TAAAGCGGTTTGATGGCAATACCTTCGGGGGTTTCCCATGTCAGATCACTTAACGCACGCCCGCGCAGTTCTTTTTCCGCAAGGCTTTTCCATGTCGTAAGGTTAGATACGCTCATTGCGCATACTCCTTTGTTTTAAATCGTAATTCAGGAACAAATTGGATATTATTCGAATTCCATGATAACTTCATCAACCGCCAGACTGTCACCGGCGGCGGCATTGATCTTTGACACAACGCCCTTCTTTTCCGCCCGCAGCACGTTTTCCATTTTCATCGCTTCAATGGTACAAAGTGCCTGGCCTTCCTGCACTTCATCGCCCGCAGTCACATTCAACTTAACGATCAGGCCCGGCATGGGGCACAGCAGCATTTTGGATGTGTCGGCAGGTACTTTTTCCAGCATATATTCTGCCAGTTCCGCCCTACGCGGCGTGTGGATAACAACGCTGGTATCCGCCCCGCGATAACGCACCTGGAAGCCCGCACTGATCGGGGCCACCTTTAAAATCAGCGGCACATTATCAATCATAAAGGACGCCAGCCGTTCGCCCGGCACCCAATCACTGGTCACGCGGAATTTCACACCATCTGAAAAAGTCACGTACGAGCCCATGTGATCCGCATCAATCGACACATCAAAACGTTTATCTTGGACTTTTATAACCCAGTTTTCCCCGACTTTGCGTTCGTGGTTGTCAATCCGCCCTGAAACCCGTGCAAGACGAATTTCGGCCACACGGTACATCGCGGCACAGGCCGCAGAAATACGTTTCAGGGTAATTTCATCCAGTTCAACCCCTTGAAAACCATCAGGATATTCTTCTTCGATAAAAGCGGTTGTTATATCCCCGCTGACAAATCGCGGGTGATCCATCACCGCCGATAAAAACGGCAGATTATGCCCGATACCTTCCAGTTCGAACCCGTCCAGCGCATTGCGCATCACGTCGATGGATTTTGCGCGATCAGGGGCCCACGAACATAGCTTCGCGATCATCGGGTCATAGAACATCGAGATTTCGCCGCCCTCGTAAACCCCGGTATCATTGCGCACAACCATGGTTTTTGTAGCGACTTCTTCAGGCGGCCGATAACGCGACAAGCGCCCGATCGAAGGTAAAAATCCGCGATAGGGATCTTCGGCATAAAGCCGGCTTTCCATCGCCCAACCGTTGATGCTGATATCCTTTTGTCCGAACGATAGTTTTTCACCGTAGGCCACACGGATCATCTGTTCCACCAGATCAATCCCCGTAATCAGTTCGGTCACAGGATGTTCCACCTGCAAACGCGTGTTCATTTCCAGAAAATAGAAGTTACGGTCGCCATCAACGATGAATTCCACCGTGCCCGCACTGCAATAATCCACCGCCTTGGCCAATGCCACCGACTCTTTACCCATCGCCTTGCGGGTTTTCGCGTCCAGAAACGGGCTTGGGGCCTCTTCAATGACCTTTTGATTACGCCGCTGGATAGAACATTCGCGTTCATTCAAATAGACACAATTACCGTGTTTATCGCCCAGCACCTGAATTTCAATATGGCGCGGTTGGGTGATAAACTTTTCAATGAAGATACGGTCGTCACCAAAGCTGCTGGCAGCTTCATTCTTCGACGATTGAAACCCTTCGCGGGCCTCTTCATCATTCCAGGCAACGCGCATCCCCTTGCCGCCACCGCCGGCCGACGCCTTGATCATCACAGGGTATCCGATTTCATTCGAAATCTTCACAGCCTCTTTGGCATCGGCAATTTCGCCCATATAGCCCGGAACCGTGGTCACACCGGCTTTAGCGGCCAGTTTCTTGGACGTAATCTTGTCCCCCATGGATGCGATTGCCCCCGCAGGTGGGCCGATAAAGGCAACGCCGACCTTTTCCAAAGCCTGTGCGAACAACTTGTTCTCCGACAAGAAACCATAGCCCGGATGCACGGCTTCCGCCCCGGTCTGGCGCACGGCATCCATAACCTTATCAATGACAATATAGCTTTCCGCAGCAGGCGACGGGCCGATATGAACCGCTTCATCCGCCATTTTGACATGCAGCGCGTTTTTGTCCGCATCCGAATAGATCGCAACTGTCTTGATCCCCATCTTCTGGGCGGTTTTGATCACACGGCAGGCAATTTCGCCGCGATTGGCAATGAGTATCTTCTTAAACATAATGGACACCATAATCTTTCAAGGATTGAGTGGATAGCTTGGCGCAGCCAACCGGGGTTGCGCAAAAAAAAGAGACCCTTATGTAAAAACACAAGGGCCCTAGTAGAGGGGAAATGAAAGAGTTTGACCACTTGGAGGGGTGGGATATCTCTTGATTAGCTTCTGCTTTCGCAAGCGACGCGGCCAATCTGGGCGTCATTGAAGAACTGTAAGTGCTTCCTTGATTATTAAGGTAAACAGCTTTTAACAGTGTGCATATCATATTGTTTTCACACCCCTTACTTTGGGCGATTTGCTGCCAAACTGTATTTATGATGCGCGAAAACATGCCGATTACTCCTCAAAAACCCCGGGGAAGCTGACCATTGCCCGCCCCACGTTGATTTTCAACAAAGTCTCGTAGCTTTCGGGGTCAAAGGATTCGTCGGCGGCCTGCACCTCGCGGCCAAGCAGCCAGCTTAGCCGTCCCGCATCCAGATTTCCGCGTTCAAACGGTTCTTCGCCGAAAAATTCCCACAAGGCACGCATAAACCCTTCGTCTGCACGGCGGTCCGCATGTCGGCGGTCTGCATAGCGTTCACGCTTAACCAGTTTGGTCGCACCTTTTTTATTGGTACGCCGAACGGTAAACTGAAAATCAGAGCTGGGAAGTCGGGATGGAAAGCCGCGATGCTTTAACATGGGCACCCCCCGCATGTATTCAAAAGGGGGATGCCCGGCCCCCGCAAGGGGGTGGAATTTAGACGGTTATGTTGGCAGTTTTTGTGAAACCGGCTCTGCCACAATGGGCTCAGGCTCTGGTGCAGGGCCTGCTGAAGATGATGAATTTGCGCAGGCAGAAAGTCCAAGGACCAAAAGCAGTGCAATTGATGTAATTGTTTTTGACATGTTGCATTCCTAATTTTGTTGTTACTCATATGCATTATCATATGGGATGCAGGCACTTTAGCAGGTTTTCGGCCTGAAACATAGAATGTTGATAAAAACTTTGCGTAAATACAGCGAAATACCGCCTTTGGCGACAGCTTTACGTCGCCCACGCCGGTTTCAGCACCAAAAACTACCGTTATTATTCTGGAAAAATCCATTGCAGACCTCACAGGGGTAAATTGTCATGTTTGCGCCAAGGATTTTTCACATCCTTTGACTTCAGGCTGGCAAAAGCACGGGCCACACGCATACGGGTATTTTGCGGCATGATAACCTCATCTATAAAGCCGTTTTCCGCCGCTACAAACGGGTTGGCGAACCGGTCTTCATAGTCATTCGTAAGGGCCACAACTTTTTCAGCATCACCAAGATCACTGCGATACAGAATTTCGACGGCACCCTTGGCACCCATCACCGCAATCTCGGCTGTTGGCCATGCATAATTAACGTCGCCACCCAGATGTTTGGGTGACATCACGCAATACGCGCCGCCATAAGCCTTGCGTGTGATCACAGTGACACGCGGAACAGTTGCTTCACCAAAGGCAAACAATAGCTTGGCACCGTGCTTTATGACGCCGCCATATTCCTGTGCCGTCCCCGGCAGAAAGCCCGGCACATCGACCAGTGTCAGCAGCGGTATTTCGAAGGCATCGCAAAACCGCACAAAACGCGCTGCCTTGCGTGATGCGTTGATGTCCAGACAGCCCGCCAGCACCATAGGCTGGTTGGCAACCACACCAACGGTCGAACCTTCAAGGCGGATAAAGCCCGTCAGGATATTCTTGGCGAAATCCTGCTGGATCTCGAAAAAGTCGCCTTCATCAGCCAGCTTTGCCACCAGTTCCTTCATGTCATAAGGCGTGTTTGCATTGTCGGGAATAAGCGTATTCAACGAAGGTTCTTTGCGCATATGCCCATCGAAAAATGGCCGCGACGGTGGTTTTGACGTGTTGTTCAGGGGAAGGAAATCAAACAAACGGCGCACTTCCATCAGTGCTTCCATATCGTCTTCATATGATCCATCCGCGACCGAAGATTTGGTTGTGTGGGTTATCGCCCCACCCAACTCTTCTGCGGTAACCACTTCATTTGTAACGGTTTTAACCACATCCGGCCCAGTCAGGAACATATAGGAACTATCGCGCACCATAAAGATGAAATCGGTCAAGGCGGGTGAATAAACCGCGCCCCCGGCACTTGGCCCCATGATCACACTGATTTGGGGGACAACACCGGATGCCTTGATATTGTTTTGAAACACCGAAGTGTAACCCGCCAATGAGGCCACGCCTTCTTGAATGCGCGCGCCACCTGAATCGCTTAAGCCGATAATCGGGACGCCGTTGCGTATCGCCATTTCCTGTACTTTACAGATTTTCTTGGCGTGCGTTACTGAAAGCGACCCGCCATAAACCGTGAAATCCTGACTGAACACATAGACCATACGGCCGTTTATTGTCCCCCAACCGGTGACAACACCGTCGCCGGGGATATGTTGCTTGTCCATGCCGAAATCCTGGCACTTATGGGTGACAAACATGTCGTATTCTTCGAATGACCCTTCATCCAGCAAAACCTCGATACGCTCACGCGCGGTCAATTTCCCTTTGGCATGTTGCGCATCAACGCGGCGCTGTCCGCCGCCCAATCGTGCAGCTGCCCTGCGATCTTCTAACTGTTGGATAATATCTGACACCAA
>DAOUQS010000035.1 GCA_030625465.1 Amylibacter sp.
CTTTAAAATGCAGCCACAAAGGGCGAAGGCCAACCAATCATTGTTTATCATCCATCATCCTGCGGGTATGCCCAAACGGTTGACGCGGTTTCGCTGCAAGGCCTATGCGCCTGAACCCTATGCGCAGGTTTATTTCCGGCACCGTTGCGATACATTGGGGGGGAGTTCCGGATCATTAATATTCAATCTGAATTTTGAGGTGGTGGCTTTACATAACCAAGGTGGGCTTACACAGGATTCGCAGACCTCTTTTAACCGTGGCATTTCGGTTTTTTCTTTGATGGAGCATGAGGATTTTTCAGCCCTTTTATCCAAACCGGCAGACGGTGTCGCAATACAGACGGAACCACCTAAACCCGCAGTGCAGGCGTCCGACCACAATCCACTGCCGTTGCGTGGATCAGCGCAGTGTGATGCGGTGGGTGCGGGCCGCATTTGTGCGTCTTCAATGCTGCCGCCGCAAGGGTCCGGTAAGTATGATTACCGCATGAAAAACCTTATGCGCAAGGATGGTGCGGCCTGGGTGGAAAATAAGTCTGGTTACGGAATAGGTGAATGGTTGTTGTTTGACTTTGGTTCGGAAAAACCTGTTTCAAGCATCACGTTCAACAATGGCTATACGCGGACTGGAAAAACCTTTCGATCCAACAGTCGTGTGGCAAAGCTGACGGTTGAATTGTCAACCGGTGTGCGGTTTCAGATTAGTTTGCGCGATATGATGGAGGCACAAAGTTTCAGGCTTCCAGAGCAGCTGAATGTGACATGGGTCAAGCTGACGATTGATGATGTTTTTGAAGGCGGCAAGTATTCTGACACGGCATTGTCTTATGTGGGGTTTCAGTAGATGGCCCTAGCCCTTGCGGGTGAACGGGTCGGGCGGGGTGTGCAGGCGCAAGTGGCGGATGAAGGCGCGCGCAACCCTTGGCAACGGGCGTTGGGCAGAGGTGGCGAAGTAGCTGCGGTATTCTATCGGTGAGGCGAAGGGGCGGAAGGCCAGATCGTCTGAACGGTAGTGATAGACTGGGAAGGGGTTGATGACGGTTAGTCCCAAGCCCTCTTTGGCCATATCAACGGCGGCGAACGAGGTGGATACCTCGGCCACGATACGCGGGGTGCTGCGCGATTGCTTCATGATTTTATCAAGCTGGGTGCGTCTGGCGTGGCGGTATGTCAGCGCGATGAAGGCCTGATCGTTCAGGTCGGTCGGCGTGATGACTGTGTTTTGGGCCAGCGGGTGGTTGGACGGCATGGCGCAGACCGCATTTGATATGCGGTAAGGCGACAGTTTGATGCCGTCACGGCTAAGCTCGACCCCCGTGACGCCAAGGTCAAAACGGTCGTCTAGGATACCGCGTATCACCTCATCCGAGGTGTTGACCTCTAGGCTGATATAGAAATGCGGGTTGGCGGTTAGAAAGCTGGCGATGTGGGTGACTAAAAAGCGGTGCGCATAGGTGGGTGGTGCGATGATGCGCAAGGTTTCTTGCACCGGAATGGTGGGGCCGTCGATGCGATCAAGGGCTGAAAACAACGGGTCCAGGCGGCGGTTCAGGCGCACTGCCTCGGCGGTGGGGCGCAAGCGACCGGCTTCGCGTTCAAACAAGATACGTCCGGTGCGGGCTTCTAAACTGGTGATGGAACGGCTGATGGCGGATTGTGACAGGCCAAGTTGCTGGGCGGCGGCCGTGGTTGTGCCGCCTTGCATCAAGGCGCGTAGGGCCTGATATTCGGGTAAGCTGTGCCAGGGTTTGGCGGGCATTGTTGTATCCTTTGCAGAATCCTCATAACCATATGATTATATCTCATATAGTTTCAGCTTGTCCATGAAGGAATCTAATGTAGGCTGCCAGCTTAAGCTTTAGTAGGGGGGCTGATGGCTGATTATCTTGCACCTGGTATTTTTGACGGACATAATGATGTTCTGTTGAAGCTTTACCGTGCCGGTGGGGTTAGTGCGGCCGATACATTCCTGACCGGGCGCGATGGTGCGATTGATGTTGTGCGCGCCAAGGCGGGCGGTTTTTCTGGTGGCTTTTTTGCAGTTTATATTCCGTCACCAATAGATCGCGACGAAAAAATTGATGCGATGAGCCAACCTGCCTATGATTTGCCTTTGCCCGAACCGATTGAATGGGAAGATGCCTTGCCAGTGGCGATGTCGCAGGCGGCAATTCTGTTTGATCTGGAAAAACGCGGTGCCTTGAAGGTTTGCCGCAGTGTGGCTGATATTCGCAGCGCGATGGATGCGGGCATCATGGCGGCGATCTTTCATATTGAAGGGGCCGAAGCGATTGACCCGGATTTGCACACACTGGAAGTGCTTTATCAGGCGGGTTTGCGATCATTAGGCCCGGTCTGGAGTCGCGAGACGATCTTTGGCCATGGCGTACCATTTCGCTATCCAAGTGACCCCGATATTGGTGACGGGCTGACGGATCACGGTTTGCGGTTGTTAAAACGCTGTAATGAGCTGGGGATCATGTTTGATCTGTCGCATCTGAATGAAGCGGGATTTTGGGATGTGGCGCGTCATTCAACAAAGCCCTTGGTGGCGACACATTCCAATGTACATGCGATTTGCCCGCATTCGCGTAACCTGACCGACAAGCAACTTGCGGCCATTCGCGAAAGTGATGGTATGGTCGGGCTGAACTTTGCCGCGGCATTCCTACGCGATGACGGACGCATGATTGCGGATGTACCGCTTTCGCAGATGTTGCGGCATCTGGATTATCTGATTGAGCATTTGGGCGAAGACCGTGTTGGTTTTGGCTCGGATTACGACGGGGCAATTGTGCCGCAGGATCTGACATCTTGTGGCGACTTGCCCAAATTAAGACAGGCGATGGCCGGGCATGGTTTTAACGATGCGTTAATGACCAAGCTTTGCCACGAAAACTGGCTGCGTGTTCTGGAGAAAACATGGGGGAAATAACCCCGCGTACGGACGCAGTATAACATGAAACCAAAAGGAGAGGTTCTTACTATGAACGCATTTAACAGACTACTGATGGGCACGGCGATCGGCCTTGCTGTCAGTGTAACTTCTATCGCAGCATTTGCCGAGACACCGGGCAACATGCTGGTGATCGCAAACCGTATTGACGACATCACAACGCTTGATCCGGCCGAAAGCTTCGAATTTGCGGGCTCTGACGTCAGCCGCAATATTTACGGCAAGCTGGTTAACTTTGATCCGTTAAATCTGGATGCGGGTTACGGCCCTGATCTGGCTGCAAGCTGGACAGTTTCCGACGATGGCATGACCATCACATTCACCATGCGTGAAGGTGTGACGTTCCATTCGGGCAATCCTGTGCGTGCGGAAGATGCAGCATTTTCACTGCGCCGTGCGGTTATGCTGAACAAGACGCCGTCGTTTATTCTGACACAGTTCGGCTTTACCGCTGACAATGCCAATGACACCATCAAGGTTGACGGCAACACGGTTTCGATCACAACCGACAAGCGTTATGCGACGTCTTTTGTGCTGAACTGTCTGACCTCCACCATCGGCGGTATCGTTGATAAAGAGCTGGTTATGGCCAACGAAGTTGACGGCGACATGGGCAACACATGGCTGAAAACCAATTCAGCCGGATCAGGTGCCTATTCACTGGGCAGCTGGAAGCCGAATGAAAGTGTAACGCTGAAATCCAATGCTAATTTCTACGCAGGTGCGCCGGCGATGGAACGTGTTGTTGTACAACACGTGCAAGAAAGTGCGACACAACGGTTGATGCTGGAACGCGGTGATATTGATGTGGCCCGTAACCTGAACCCTGAAGATATTGCCGGTGTGCGCAGTGCTGACGGTGTGGCTGTGGATGACGAATTACGTGGCCGTTTGATGTATATCTCGTTGAACCAGAAACACCCTGAGCTATCGAAGCCCAAAGTGCGCCAGGCGATCAAGTATCTGATCGACTATAAAGGCATGCAGGACAGTTTCCTGAAGGGTCAGTATGTGATCCACCAGAACTTCCTGCCAGCGACCTATCTGGGTGCGGTAAACGAAAATCCGTTCAGCCTGAACATCGAAAAAGCCAAGGCGTTATTGGCCGAAGCCGGTGCCTCTGGTATGGAGTTGGAGGTTGGTGTGCGTGAAGCACAGGAACGTGTGGAAATCACCCAGTCGTTGCAAAATATCTGGGCAAAAGCCGGTATCAAGCTGAACATCACAGTGGGTACGGCCAAGCAAATTCTGGGTCGTTACCGCGCACGTGAACTGGACGTTTACATGGGTGCATGGGGCCCGGATTATCCTGACCCCCACACAAATGCGGGCACGTTTGCCTATAACCCTGTGAACACGGATGAGGCCAAAGCCACAGGTCTGTTGGCTTGGCGTAATGCTTGGGATACAGGCGGCCTGACAGCTAAGGTTGACGCGGCTGTGATTGAAGGCGACCGTGATGTGCGTGCCAAGATGTATCAGGACATTCAGTCTGAATTCCGCGACATCTCACCTTTTGCGGTGATGTTCCAGAAGATCGAGCAAACCGGACGTAGTGAAAACGTACAAGACCTTAATCTGGGTGGTGCGATCACGGCGGTATCTTACTGGACAGTGACTAAATAATGGCGATGGCCAATAATAACGGGGGGGCGCGCGATCGTGCGCCTTTCCCACCTTGGATACTGACCACGTTGCGCACGATAGGCTCTATCGCGGTGACGATGTTGGGTCTGATGTTTATAACCTTCATCATCGGCCGTGTGATGCCGATCGACCCTGTGCTGGCAATAGTCGGCGAGCAGGCGTCAAAATCGACCTATGATGCAGCTTATCAACAGCTGGGCCTTGACCGGCCCGTATTGGTGCAGTTTTTCTACTATGTCTGGGACGTGCTGCACGGTGATTTCGGCGACTCGTTGCTGAATGCGCGCCCTGTGGTGGAAGACATCAAACGGGTGTTTCCTGCGACGATGGAACTGGCCACGCTTGGCGTGACCATGGGTATTGTGCTGGGCGTGCCTTTGGGGGTGATTGCCGCCGTTAAGCGTGGGTCATGGATTGACCAGATCGCCCGTGTTGTAGCACTTGTGGGTTATTCGATGCCGATTTTCTGGCTGGGTCTGATGGGTCTGTTGATATTTTACGGTATTCTGGGCTGGGTCGGGGGGCCGGGCCGTGTGGGTATTTTCTATGTGGATGTGGTGCCGTCGGTGACGGGAATGATCCTGATCGACAGTATTCTGGATCGTAACTGGGAAGTGTTCAAAAACGCGTTCAGCCATATCGTGCTGCCTGCGTCTATTCTGGGCTATTACTCGCTGGCCTATATCAGCCGCATGACGCGGTCATTTATGCTGGAACAGATGAGCGCGGAATATATCGTGACCGCGCGGGTCAAGGGCATGTCGGAAAGTGCTGTAATCTGGCGCCATGCGTTCAAGAACATCCGTGTGCAGTTGATCACGGTAATCGCACTAAGTTATGCCAACCTGCTGGAAGGGTCGGTGCTGACCGAGATCATATTCTCGTGGCCGGGCATCGGATCATACATCACCACGGCATTGTTATCGGCTGATATGAACGCGGTGCTGGGGGGCACTGTGGTCGTGGGGCTGGTGTTTGTGCTGCTGAATATTTTCTCTGACCTGTTGTACAAGGTCTTTGATCCACGTGCGAAATAGAGGCTGGATATGAGCGAGACACAAAACCTACGCGCGTGGTTGCTGACCGATACGCCGACATCGCGCAGGCATGCAAAATATGCCGCCGCCTATCAGGGCTGGCTGTCGTTTCGGTCGAACACGATGGCGATGATCGGGCTGTGGATATTGATCTTTCTGGTCTTTGTCGCGGTTGCCGCGCCACTGTTGGCCCCGCATGATCCGTTTGAACAAACGCTTAGCAATCGCTTGCAGGGCCTGAATTCGGATGGGCATATTCTGGGCACAGACAGTCTGGGGCGCGATATTCTAAGCCGCCTGATCTATGGCTCACGGATCACACTGTTTATTGTCGGCCTTGTGGCCCTGATCGCACCGATCACGGGACTGCTGGTGGGCACGGTTGCGGGTTATGTCGGGGGGTGGACAGATACGGTTTTGATGCGGATTACGGATATTTTTCTGGCGTTTCCACGTCTGGTTCTGGCACTGGCTTTTGTGGCCGCTTTGGGGGCTGGCATTGAAAATGCGGTGCTGGCGATATCGCTGACAGCGTGGCCGCCCTATGCGCGGATGGCGCGTGCGGAAACCCTGACGATACGGTCATCTGACTATATCAGTGCGATACAGTTGCAAGGTGCGGGGCCGATGCGGATCATCACCAAACACATCTGGCCCTTGTGCATTTCATCGCTGATCGTGCGCGTCACGCTGGATATGGCGGGCATTATTCTGGCCGCTGCCGGGCTTGGTTTTCTGGGTCTTGGCGCACAACCGCCCAGCCCTGAATGGGGCGCTATGATTTCTGAAGGACGCCGGTTTATTCTGGATAGCTGGTGGGTGGCCACAGTGCCGGGCTTGGCGATTTTCACTGTGTCACTGGCGTTTAACCTGCTGGGCGACGGGCTGCGCGATGTACTTGATCCGAAGGATGCCGAGAAATGACGCTGCTGGATGTTGAAAACCTGTGGGTGAAGTTCCCGTCGCGCCACGGCGTGTTTGACGCGGTGCGCGGCGTGTCGTTTACACTGGGTAAAGAACGGCTGGGGATTGTGGGCGAAAGCGGGTCTGGCAAGTCGCTAACGGGGCGCGCGATTTTGAAGCTTATACGCCCACCGGGGATTATGACGGCTGACCGGATATCGCTGGAAGGCGATGATTTAATGCCGAAATCCGAGCGTGATATGCAAGCGGTGCGCGGGCAACGAATTTCGATGGTGATGCAAGATCCGAAGTTTTCGCTGAACCCGGTGATGACCATTGGCGAGCAGATTATGGAAGCTTACCAGCTGCATAATGCGGTGGGTAAAAAGGCGGCTTTTGCCAAGGCGGTCGAGATGCTGGAAGCGGTTTCTATCCGTGATGCGCCGCGTGTCATGCGGGCCTATCCACACGAAATGTCGGGCGGCATGGGGCAGCGGATTATGATTGCGATGATGCTGATACCCAACCCGCAGATACTGATCGCGGATGAGCCAACCTCGGCGCTGGATGTGTCAGTACAACGACAAGTGCTTGATATTATGGATAATCTGGTGAAAGAACGCGGTATGGGGCTGATCTTTATCAGCCATGATCTAAACCTTGTCGCAGATTTCTGCGACCGTGTGCTGATTATGTATGCGGGGCGGATTGTTGAGGTTTGTGACGCGGATAAACTGCGCGAAGCCAAGCATCCCTATACCCAAGGCCTGCTGAATTCGCTGCCGCGCCTTGATGAACCTTGCGCGCGTTTGCAAGTGTTGAAACGTGATCCGGCATGGTCGGAAGCGCCCAGTGTGAGTGGCCGGATATGAGCATGATCAGCGTCGAAAATCTGGATGTATGGTTTGGCAGGGGCCGCGACCGTGTGGATGCGGTCAAGGGGGCGAGTTTTGCTGTGAAACGCGGCGAAAGTTTCGGGCTGGTGGGCGAAAGCGGCTCGGGCAAATCAACGATCCTGCGCGCGATCATGGGGCTGGCACCTGACTGGAGTGGTCAGATCACGGTGGACGGTAAAGCGATTTCCGGACGGCGTGAAAAGGGATTTTACAAGCAGGTGCAGATGGTTTTCCAAGACCCCTATGCGTCACTGCATCCGCGCCATTCGGTAGATCAGGTGCTGGGGGAAACCCTGCTTTTGCACGGGTTTACCGATATTGATGACCGTGTGGTCAAGCTGCTGGATGATGTGGGGCTGGGCGGAAAATTCCGTTTTCGCTATCCGCACCAACTGTCCGGCGGGCAACGCCAACGGGTGGCGATTGCGCGCGCACTTGCGGCTGAACCAGAGATTTTGCTGCTGGATGAGCCAACGTCTGCGTTGGACGTGTCAGTGCAGGCGGAAATCCTGAACCTGCTGGCGGATTTGCGGGTCGAACACGGGCTGACCTATGTGATGGTATCGCATGACCTGTCGGTTGTCGGCCACATGTGTGATCAGTTGGCGGTGATGAAAGATGGCGAGATCGTCGAGATTATGGCCGTGGACGCTTTGCGCGCAATGAAGGCTGTACATCCTTATTCGCAACATCTGCTGGAAGCCTCGGTTTAAGGCTAAGGTACCAGTGGAAACACGATCAAAATCATCGGCACTGAAACCGCGACCACGATAATCTCCAACGGCAGGCCTGTGCGCCAATAGTCCCCGAAACTGTAACCGCCCGGGCCCATGATCAAGGTGTTGTTCTTATGGCCGATCGGGGTCAGGAAGGCGCAGGATGCGGCAACGGCAACGGCCATCAAGAACGGGTCGGGATCGACATTAAGTTTGGTTGCGACATCAACCGCTATCGGCCCGCCAATAACGGCGGTGGCGGTATTGTTCAACACATCCGAAAGCGTCATTACCACGATCATCAACACGGTTAGCACCGCCCATGCAGGTAATCCGGATGTGATGTCGGTGATGCCGGCCGCGATCATTTCGGTGCCGCCGGAATTTTCCAGGGCAACGCCCAAGGGGATCATACTGCCAAGCAGGACAATCACCGGCCATTCGATATGGTCGTAGACGCTGCGAATGGGAACGATATTCAGGCCGATATATAACACGACGACAATCGCCAATGCAGTGGCCAGATAAAGCAGGCCAAAGGCCGAGATGGCGATGGCGGCGGCAAAAATTCCGATTGCCAGCCATGCGCGTTCATGTTGGGTGACGTTCAGACCGCGTTCCGCCAGTGGCAGAACCCCCAACCAGATCACCACATCGGATAAAGCTTCCGCAGGGCCCAGAAGCAACAGGACATCGCCGGCGCGGACATTTTCATGGCGGACACGGTTTTTAAAGCGTTTGCCCTGACGCGAGATGCCCAGAAGGGCCACGCCGCGACGGGCGCGAAGCCGCAGTGATATGGCCGAGCGGCCCACGATGCGGGCGTCAGATGGCACCACGACCTCGATCAATTCCAAGCCGCCTGTTATGGCGTCCCCTGTGGGTTGTTCGCCAAAAAACTCCAGGCCGGCAGCACCGCGAAAATGGTCGATGTCTTCGGCTTTTGCTTGCACAATCAGCAAATCGTTTGCCTGAATGACAATGCGCGCGCCAAAGCCGCCCTTTCGGGTGCCATTGCGGATGACGCCCAGAATTTCCACATCGTCTTCATCCGCATCGGGGTATAGGTCGCGCACCATTTTGCCGATTGCTTTGGACTTTTCAGGCACGAACAGTTCGGCGACATATTTATCCAGATCTATTTTGCTTGATTGTGCGGCGGCACTGTCTTCGCCCTTGGGCATCAGTCGCCAGCCAATGGTGGCGACAAAAAGTATACCTACAACGGCAACGGTCAGGCCCACAGGGGCAAAATCGAACATCGAGAACGGCTCGCCCACGGCGCGTTCGCGGAATGAGGCGATAATGATGTTGGGTGGCGTGCCGATCAAGGTGACCATGCCGCCTAGAATTGTTGCAAATGAAAGCGGCATCAATGTCGCCCTGACAGAGCGCCCCGCCTTGGCTGCCGCCTGAATATCGACAGGCATCAGCAGCGCCATGGCCGCGACATTGTTCATGAATGCCGACAGGACAGCGCCGACCGTGCTCATCACTATGATATGTCCGCTGACGGCGCGGCTTGTGTCTATCAGGCGTTTTGTGATCAGGTTTATTGCGCCCGAGTTTTGCAAGCCGCGTGAAATAACCAGCACAAGGGCCACGATGACTGTGGCGGGGTGGCCAAAGCCGGAAAATGCCTGATCGGTTGACACAAGCCCCAGAACGAGTGCGATCAAGAGTGCGCAAAAGGCAATCAGGTCGTATCGCCACTTGCCCCAAAGCAACATGATAAATACGCCGCCGAAAAGGCTGAATAATAAAATTTGATCAATGGTCATAAGGGCGATCATGGCATGTTTTATTATCAATGCAATGGCAGAAAACACGCGTTGTTCGGGGCATATGTTGTGGGCGCATAAAACCTTGCAAGAAGCCGCGTGCGGGTGTTGCAATTGTTGTGATGAAATGTCTAAGGTATTTTCAACTACCCCTGATATCTGATTTGAAATGGAATGCTGTGCAATGCGATATGAGAAACCGGAAAATGTGGCCGAGGCCGTAAAGTTGCTGCAAGAGGAAGCGGGCGTTGCCCGTGTTCTTGCAGGTGGAACGGATGTGCTTGTTCAACTGAAGGCGGGAATGCTGGAACCTGATCTGATCGTTGATATCAAGCACCTTGAAGGGATCAAGGATATAGTGGCCGAAGATGGCGGCTACCGTATTGGTGCGGCCGTATCAGGCGCCCGACTTGGTGAACACGCTGGTGTTGTAGCTCTTTGGCCCGGTGTTGTTGAAGGGGCCGAACTGATCGGATCTACGCAAGTGCAGGGTCGCGCCACAATGGCGGGTAATCTGTGTAATGGTTCGCCTGCGGCGGATAGTGTGCCGGGGCTGGTTGCGGCAAATGCGGTTGTGCGAATTGCAGGGCCAGACGGGACGCGTGATTGTCCGGTGGTTGATATACCGGTTTCGCCGGGGAAAATATCACTGGAAAAAGGCGAGTTTATCACCTCGATTTTTCTGCCTGCGCGCCCTGCGCGCCCTGCGCGCGCTTCGGACGCTTATCTGCGGTTTATTCCGCGTACTGAAATGGACATTGCGGTTGCGGCGGCAGCTATCAGTCTGGAACTGGACGCGGATGGCACTTGTATTGCGGCACGTGTGGCACTGGGGGCGGTTGCGCCTACGGTACTGCTGGTGGACGCAGCGGCGGATTGTATCATTGGCACCAAGCTGGATGATGCCGCACTTGAAGCACTGGCAGCGGCCTGTTCCGCTGTGTGTAATCCGATTGATGACAAGCGCGGAACTATCGCGTTTCGCACCCAAACCGCTGGTGTTTTAGCCAAACGCGCAGCACTGATTGCCTATAAACGGGCCGGAGGCCAAGCATGAAGAATATACACGTATCCACCACGGTAAATGGTGATCCAACCGAGTTTATCTGCGCACCTGACGAGTCTTTACTGGATGTTTTGCGCAACCGTCTTGGGTTGACGGGGGCCAAAGAAGGCTGTGGTACAGGTGATTGCGGGGCATGTAGTGTGACCATGGACGGACGGTTGGTTTGTTCGTGTCTGGTGCTGGGCGCCGAGGCTGAAGGTGCCGCGGTTGAAACCATTGAGGGCATGGCCGAGGGTGACAAGCTGCATCCGTTGCAACAACATTTCATTGATAAAGCGGCTTTGCAATGCGGGATTTGCACCCCCGGTATTCTGGTTGCGGCAAAAGCTTTGCTGGAAAAGAACCCGAATCCGACCGATACCGAAGTGCGCTACTGGCTGGCCGGAAACCTGTGTCGTTGCACAGGATACGATAAAATCATCAAAGCGGTTCAATCCGCTGCTGCTGAAATGAGAGGGGCATAACATGGCCTTGGACGAGAACAAAAAACGGATTTTCAAGCAGGTCGGGACAAGGCCTCCACGGCCTGACGGCATCGACAAAGTCACCGGTCGCGCAATGTTCGGGGCGGATACAACGGCACCGGGTATGTTGTTTGGCCACATTTTGCGCAGCCCGCATGCGCATGCCAGGATCAAGTCGATTGATACGGCGGCGGCAGAAGCTTTAAGTGGTGTTAAGGCGGTTATCACATCCAAGGATTTCGGTATGGCCAGCGATGGCGTGCGCGATGTGCAGGATAACTGCATGGCAGGGAACAAGGTTCTTTATGACGGACATGCGGTTGCAGCCGTTGCGGCCACCAGTTTGGCGATTGCCAAAAAGGCTGTGAAACTGATCACGGTTGATTACGAGGTCTTGCCGCATGTAACGGACGTTGACGTGGCAATGCAGGCCGGCGCACCATTGGTGCATAAAGGTCGCGGGCTTGAAGATTTACCGGAAGGCCTGTCCGAAAATGTGACCTATCATTTCGAGTTTGGTCACGGGGACATGGACGCGGGCTTTGCCAAGGCGGATAAAATCATTGAGCGCAGTTTCAAAACGGCGGCCACCCATCAAGGCTATATCGAGCCGCACGCCTGTCTGGCGTCAATGGGGATTGATGGCAAGGGCGAGTTATGGTGTTGCACGCAGGGCCATTATTATGTGCGCGAACTTTGTGCGGATATTATGGGGATGGAGGTTAGCCAACTTCGGGTAACGGCCTCTGAAATTGGCGGTGGTTTCGGTGGTAAAACCACCGTGTTCATCGAACCTGTGGCGCTGGGTCTGTCACGCAAAGCCGGGCGTCCGGTAAAGCTTGTGATGCCGCGCGAAGATGTGTTTCGTGCGTCTGGCCCGACGGCCTCATCTTCGACAGATGTTAAAATCGGTATGA
>DAOUQS010000036.1 GCA_030625465.1 Amylibacter sp.
GAAGCGTGGCGTATGTACACGCGTATATACAACGACACCAAAGAAACCCAACTCTGCGATGCGTAAAGTTGCAAAAGTTCGTCTAACGAACGGTTTTGAGGTGATTTCATACATTCCCGGTGAAAGCCACAACTTGCAAGAACACTCTGTTGTTCTGATCCGCGGCGGTCGTGTAAAAGACCTTCCCGGTGTGCGCTATCACATCTTGCGCGGTGTACTTGATACACAGGGCGTAAAAGACCGTAAACAACGTCGTTCGAAATACGGCGCCAAGAAGCCGAAATAGGGGACAACAGATATGTCTAGACGCCATCGCGCCGAAAAACGTGAGATTCTGCCTGACGCCAAATACGGCGACAAGATTCTTTCCAAATTTATGAACAACTTGATGCTGGACGGTAAAAAATCCGTCGCGGAACGTATTGTTTACGGCGCGTTGGATCGCGTTGAGGACAAAACCAAACGTGCACCGGTTGAAGTGTTCCATGAAGCACTTGAAAACATCAAACCATCCGTCGAGGTTCGTTCCCGTCGTGTGGGTGGTGCAACTTACCAAATTCCGGTTGAAGTACGTGTTGAGCGTCGTGAGGCACTGGCTATTCGCTGGTTGATCACTGCATCGCGCAAGCGTAACGAAAACACCATGGAAGAACGTCTTGCCGGCGAATTGATGGATGCCATCAATAGCCGTGGCACAGCCGTGAAGAAACGTGAAGACACCCATAAAATGGCCGATGCGAACAAAGCATTCAGCCATTACCGCTGGTAATAAAGAAAAAGGTTTAGGCAGATGGCACGCGAATATCCTCTGGAACGCTACCGTAATTTCGGTATCATGGCGCACATTGATGCGGGTAAAACTACCTGCACAGAGCGTATCTTGTACTACACAGGCAAGTCCCACAACATCGGCGAAGTGCATGATGGTGCGGCGACTATGGACTGGATGGAGCAAGAGCAAGAACGTGGTATTACTATTACGTCTGCTGCGACCACAACGTTTTGGGAGCGCACAGAAGACGGTGAAACACCTGAAACTGAAAAGCACCGCCTGAACATCATCGATACACCGGGCCACGTTGACTTCACTATTGAAGTTGAACGTTCCTTGGCTGTTTTGGATGGCGCGGTTTGTTTGCTGGATGCCAACGCTGGTGTTGAGCCGCAAACAGAAACGGTTTGGCGTCAAGCTGACCGTTATAAAGTGCCACGGATTGTTTTTGTCAATAAAATGGACAAAACAGGCGCGGATTTCATGAACTGCGTTGAAATGATCAAAGAGCGTACCGGCGCACGTGCCATGCCTGTTCAAATCCCCATCGGGGCAGAGACAGAGCTGGAAGGCATCATCGATCTGATCACACAAGAAGAGTGGGTTTATATCGGCGAAGACTTGGGCGCATCTTGGGAAAAACGCCCGATCCGCGACAGTCTTGCTGACCAATGTGCAACATTGCGCAGCGAGATGATCGAACTGGCTGTCGAAATGGACGACGACGCTATGGAAGCTTATCTGGATGGCAACGAGCCTGATGTAGCGACTTTGCGCACTTTGATCCGTAAGGGTACAATCGCAATGGAATTCGTTCCTGTGCTGGCTGGTTCTGCATTTAAGAACAAAGGTGTTCAACCACTACTGAACGCTGTGATCGACTTTTTGCCGTCCCCGTTGGACGTTGTTGATTACATGGGCTTTAAGCCAGGTGATGAAACTGAAACACGTGAGATCGCACGTCGCGCTGACGATGATATGGCATTTTCCGGCCTTGCGTTTAAAATCATGAATGACCCATTTGTGGGTACATTGACCTTTACACGTGTCTATTCGGGTACGTTGTCCAAGGGCGATGCCATGATCAACTCTACCAAGGGTAAAAAAGAACGTGTTGGCCGTATGATGATGATGCACTCAAGTGAGCAAGTGCCGATCGAAGAAGCCTTTGCTGGCGACATCATTGCGCTTGCAGGTCTGAAAGAAACCACAACAGGCGACACGCTTTGTTCGGTGAGCGATCAGGTTATTCTGGAAACAATGACATTCCCCGATCCTGTGATCGAGATTGCTGTTGAACCGAAAACCAAAGCTGACCAAGAAAAAATGTCTACGGGTCTTGCCCGTCTGGCAGCAGAAGATCCATCCTTCCGCGTTGAAACAGACTTCGAGTCTGGTCAAACGATCATGAAGGGCATGGGCGAATTGCACTTGGACATTCTTGTGGATCGTCTGAAGCGTGAATTTAAGGTTGAAGCGAACATTGGTGCGCCGCAAGTGGCATACCGTGAAACAATTTCGCACGAAGCTGAAATTTCCTACACCCACAAGAAACAATCTGGTGGTTCTGGTCAGTACGCTGAAGTGAAAATGATCATCAAGCCGACAGAGCCGGGTGAGGGTTATTCCTTCGAGTCCAAAATCGTTGGTGGGTCTATTCCTAAAGAATACATTCCCGGTGTTGAAAAAGGTATCGAGTCTGTTATGGACAGCGGCCCATTGGCTGGCTTCCCGGTTATTGATTTCAAAGTAGAATTGATCGACGGCAAGTACCACGATGTGGATAGTAGTGTGATGGCATTTGAAATCGCTGGCCGTATGGGCATGCGTGAGGGTCTGCGTAAAGCGGGCGCGAAAATGCTTGAGCCGATCATGATGGTCGAAGTTGTGACACCTGAAGAATACACAGGCGGCATCATTGGCGACCTGACATCACGCCGCGGCATGGTTCAGGGTCAAGATACACGCGGTAACGCCATCGCAATTGATGCGCGCGTGCCACTAGCCAACATGTTTGGCTACATCAATACGTTGCGGTCCATGTCTTCGGGCCGTGCGAACTTCACGATGCAGTTCAGTCACTACGACTCTGTACCGAATAATATATCTGAAGAAATCCAGGCGAAATTCGCCTGATCTGAAACCTAACAGGTCAGGCACTGCCGACCGAATATAAACCTAGGAGGCCCTAGTTATGGCAAAAGAAAAGTTTGAACGTAATAAACCACACGTCAACATCGGCACAATCGGCCACGTTGACCACGGTAAAACAACACTGACAGCTGCGATTACAAAGCAGTTTTCTGACGACTTCAAAGCGTACGACGAAATTGATGGCGCACCTGAAGAAAAAGCACGTGGTATCACCATTTCTACTGCTCACGTTGAGTATGAAACAGAAGCACGTCACTACGCACACGTTGATTGCCCAGGCCACGCTGATTATGTGAAAAACATGATTACTGGTGCGGCACAAATGGATGGTGCTATCTTGGTTGTGAACGCAGCTGACGGCCCTATGCCTCAAACACGTGAGCACATCTTGTTGGGTCGCCAGGTTGGCATCCCGCACATGGTTGTGTACATGAATAAAGTTGACCAAGTAGACGACGACGAGTTGTTGGAATTGGTTGAAATGGAAATTCGTGAATTGTTGTCTATGTACGATTACCCAGGCGACGATATTCCTATCATTACGGGTTCTGCACTGGCTGCTTTAGAAGACCGTGACGATGCAATCGGCAAAGAAAGCATCGCCAAGTTGATGGCTGCTGTTGATGAATATATCCCAACACCTGCACGTGCTATTGATAAGCCTTTCTTGATGCCTATCGAGGATGTGTTCTCAATTTCAGGCCGTGGTACAGTTGTAACCGGTCGTATTGAACGTGGTGTTGTAAACGTTGGTGAAGAACTAGAAATCATCGGCATCAAAGACACTAAGAAAACAACATGTACTGGTGTTGAAATGTTCCGCAAGCTGCTTGATCGCGGTGAAGCAGGCGACAACGTTGGTGTTCTTCTTCGCGGTATCGACCGTGATGGTGTTGAACGTGGCCAGGTTCTTTGTAAGCCGGGTTCAGTGAAACCACACACCAAGTTTGAAGCAGAAGTTTACATTCTGACTAAAGACGAGGGTGGCCGTCACACACCATTCTTTGCTAACTACCGTCCACAGTTCTACTTCCGTACAACTGACGTGACAGGCACAGTTGAGTTGCCAGAAGGTACAGAAATGGTAATGCCAGGTGATAACCTGAAATTCTCAGCTGAACTGATCTATCCGATTGCGATGGAAGAAGGCCTACGCTTTGCGATCCGTGAAGGCGGCCGCACAGTTGGTTCTGGTGTTGTTTCTAAAATCATCGAATAAAAATTAACCTTCGGGTTCGACGTAGGGCGGCTGGTTCTCGGCCGCTCTACCTATCAACTCTAACGCCTTGAAAGGCTTAAGATATGAAAAGCCAAAATATTCGTATTCGGCTGAAAGCTTATGATTACCGCGTGTTGGATGCGTCCACAGCGGAAATCGTAAACACAGCTAAACGGACCGGTGCGCAAGTGCGCGGTCCGATCCCAATGCCGAACAAGATCGAGAAATTCACCGTGCTGCGTAGCCCGCACGTGAATAAAAAAGCTCGTGAACAGTTTGAAATCCGGACGCACAAGCGTCTGCTAGACATCATTGACCCAACTCCACAAACAGTAGACGCGCTGATGAAGCTCGATCTTGCTGCTGGTGTGGATGTTGAGATCAAATTGTAAGGGGCAGGATTATTATGCGCTCTGGTATAATTGCAAAGAAACTGGGCATGACCCGGTTGTTCATGGAAGACGGCAGACAGATCCCTGTAACCGTTTTGCAAATGGATAACCTACAAGTTGTGGCCCAACGTACAAACGAAACAGACGGCTACACAGCCGTTCAGCTTGGTGCAGGTACAGCCAAGGTAAAGCGTCAAACCGCAGCAATGCGCGGCCACTTTGCCAAAGCTAAAGTTGAACCAAAACGCAAAGTTGCAGAATTTCGCGTGTCAGAACAAAACCTGATTGCTGTTGGTGAAGAAATCACAGCAGACCATTACTTTGAAGGGCAATATGTAGATGTTGCCGGCGTTTCTATCGGTAAAGGCTTCCAAGGCGCGATGAAGCGTTGGAACTTTAAAGGTTTGCGCGCAACGCACGGTGTATCTGTTTCACACCGTTCGCACGGTTCAACTGGCCAGTGTCAGGACCCGGGTAAGGTTTTCAAAGGCAAGAAAATGGCCGGTCACATGGGTGCTGCCCGTGTAACCACACAAAACCTGCAAGTTGTTAAAACTGATGCGGAACGTGGCATTCTGATGATCAAGGGCGCTGTCCCGGGTTCAAAAGGTGGCTGGGTAACAATTAAGGACGCGGTTAAAAAACCAACGCCTGAAAATGTGATCTTGCCAGCAGCCCTTCGTTCTGCAGCTGAAGCAAATGTTGCTGAAGACAAGAAGGACGGTGACGCATAATGAAAGCCGACGTAATCAAACTGGACGCAAAAGCCGCGGGTTCCATCGAGTTATCCGATGCGATCTTCGGACTGGAGCCTCGTGCGGATATTCTGCACCGTGTTGTGCGCTACCAATTGGCCAAACGCCAAGCCGGTACACACAAAGTAAAAACACGGTCTGAAGTCAGCTATTCAACCAAGAAGATCTATCGCCAAAAAGGTACAGGTGGCGCACGCCACGGTGCCCGCTCTGCGCCGATCTTCCGCGGTGGTGGTGTCTATAAAGGCCCAACACCACGCAGCCACGCACATGACTTGACTAAAAAGTTCCGTGCATTGGGTCTGCGTCACGCTTTGTCTGCAAAGGCAACAGCAGGTGAACTGGTTGTTGTAGATGAAGCCGTGTTGAAAAACGCAAAAACCAAAGATTTGGCTAAAACATTGGCTAATCTTGGTTGGAAAAAAGCATTGGTTATCGATGGTGCCGAAGTGGATGCAAACTTTGCATTGGCTGCACGCAATATTGACGGTCTGGATGTTCTGCCAAGCCAAGGTGCCAACGTTTACGACATCTTGAAAGCAAGCACTTTGGTTCTGACCAAAGCGGGCGCTGAAGCATTGGAGGCACGTTTGTCATGAGCACAAAAGCTGAACTATATGACGTAATTCGCAAGCCGATCGTCACTGAAAAAGCAACCATGGCGTCTGAACATAACGCCGTTGTATTTGAAGTGAATATCGATGCGAATAAACCTCAGATCAAAGAAGCTGTTGAAACTTTGTTTGGTGTTAAAGTAAAAGCCGTGAATACAACGATCACTAAAGGTAAAGTGAAACGTTTCCGCGGCCAGCTTGGCAAACGCAAAGACGTTAAAAAAGCATATGTTACGCTTGAAGAAGGTAACACTATCGACGTTTCTACCGGTCTTTAAGTAGGTCGACATAAAGAATTTAGAAGCCCTCGCGGAAGCGGGGGCTTTTTTCGTTCTTGCTGGGTTAAGTTGACTTTTGTGCAGGAATGAATACATTGTCTTACAAGGTATTCATTTGGAAGAAATTAGAGTTATGACAACAACAACATTTACCACACGTATGGATGTTAACGTTAAAGCAAGGCTTGATGATATTGCTAAATATGAAGATCGTTCAGTATCTTATGTTGCCAACAAAGCAATTAAGGCATTCGTAGATGAACGCGATCAAACCCGCGCGCTGATACAAACGGGCGTTGAACTTATTGATAAAGGTGCCGTTGTATCAAGTGATGCTGTAAATGCTTGGCTGGATGCTGATGAAGACACGCCTTTTCCGTTGCCAGACCAGTCTGAATAGTACCCATGCAGATCAAGTTCGTTGAAACCTCTGCCGCAGGTCTGCGCTGGATGAAACATTATTACCGCCAACGCCCACAATTGAACCGCGAAAATGCGTTTAATGCCTTTAAGGTCGCGCAACAGAACATATCAAGCGGTATGGTTGGCGGTCATACCTTTGAGGATATGGAGGATGTGTATGAGTATAAAATTTTCGGCACAGCGTTTTCAATAATCTATACACAACGCAATGATACAATTTATGTTTTAGACATACGCGATCAACGGGGATTGCGAAGTGCCAAAATGCTTGAAGCTTTTAATCGAAGGTTGAGGGATAAGTATGGGCTGTGAATGTGATTTTATAAGTAAATGTCATAAGAATTAAGATGCCCTCGCGATTGTGGGGGCTTTTTTGCTTACGGTGAATTACAACGAAAGCGCCTGACCCTAGGGTGGGCGTGTGCGCCCTCCCGTTCGGGAGGGTTGGGCGCGGGCCGCTTACGCGACCCCAATAGGGGTGTCTGTGTCGTGTGCAAATTGCCGTTAATTCGCCACCCACCTATAGACACCCCCCCGCATCCCTGATACATCGCGCAAGTCGATTGGTCTTGGATTCGTTCCGGGGCCTCTCTATCTTTATAAAGCGGGGACCTTCGGGGCCCTATAACCAAGCAGCCCCACATGGGTTGTGATAAAAACGGAAGACAGAAAGAATGGCACTAAAGTCGTATAAACCGACGACGCCAGGCCAACGTGGGTTGGTTCTGATTGACCGTTCCGAGCTTTGGAAAGGCCGTCCTATTAAAGCGCTCACAGAAGGTGTGCGTAAAAAGGGTGGTCGGAACAATACCGGACGGATAACTATGCGTCGCAAAGGCGGTGGGGCGAAACGCCTTTACCGTATCGTAGATTTCAAGCGGAACAAATTGGACGTTCCAGCCACGGTTGAACGGATTGAATATGATCCAAACCGGACTGCGTTTATCGCGCTGATCAAATACGAAGATGGTCAACAAGCATACATTCTGGCACCACAGCGTTTGGCTATCGGTGACAAAGTGGTCTCATCTGCTAAGGCTGACATCAAACCCGGTAACGCAATGCCTTTCACAGGCCTGCCTATTGGTACAATCATCCACAACATTGAGCTAAAACAAGGCAAAGGCGGCCAAATGGTACGTGCTGCCGGTTCTTACGCACAATTTGTTGGTCGCGATGGTGGCTACGCACAGGTGCGTTTGTCATCCGGCGAGCTACGCTTGGTACGCCAGGAATGCATGGCAACTGTTGGTGCGGTTTCAAACCCTGACCATTCAAACCAAAACCTGGGTAAAGCCGGTCGTAACCGTCACAAGGGCATCCGCCCAAGTGTTCGTGGTGTTGTTATGAACCCTGTCGATCACCCGCATGGTGGTGGTGAGGGTCGTACGTCGGGTGGTCGCCATCCTGTGACACCTTGGGGCAAACCTACAAAAGGTGCGCGCACACGTTCTAATAAGACAACGGATAAATACATTGTTCGTTCTCGTCACGCTAAGAAGAAGGGCCGTTAAGATATGTCTCGTTCAGTCTGGAAAGGCCCATTCGTTGACGCATACGTTTTGAAAAAAGCGGAAGCTGCACGCGCATCAGGGCGTAATGATGTTATTAAAATTTGGTCTCGTCGATCAACCATTCTACCACAGTTCGTTGGTCTGACTTTTGGCGTTTATAACGGCCACAAGCACATTCCTGTAAACGTATCCGAGGATATGATTGGTCAGAAATTCGGCGAATATAGCCCGACCCGTACTTATTACGGTCACACGGCTGATAAAAAAGCGAAAAGGAAGTAGACCATGTCTAAGTCTAAGAACCCTCGTCGCGTTGCGGATAACGAAGCTATGGCCGTTTCCCGCATGCTGAAAACCAGCCCGCAAAAGCTGAACCTATTGGCGCAACTTATTCGCGGCAAATCAGTTTCAAAAGCGCTGACCGACCTGACGTTTTCAAAGAAACGCATCGCAATTGATGTAAAGAAAACGTTGCAGTCTGCGATTGCAAACGCTGAAAACAACCACGGGCTTGATGTGGACGAATTGATCGTCGCAGAAGCTTGGGTTGGTAAGAACCTGACAATGAAACGTGGTCGTCCACGTGCGCGTGGCCGTTACGGTAAAATCCTGAAGCCTTTCGCGCAGGTCACTATCTTGGTGCGTCAACCTTCAGAGGAGCAAGCATAATGGGTCAAAAGATTAATCCAATTGGCTTTCGTCTGCAAGTCAACCGTACATGGGACAGCCGCTGGTATGCTGCAAGCAAAGATTTCGGGGACCTTCTACTAGAAGACCTGAGCATCCGCGATTTCATCAAGAAAGAATGTGTTCAAGCTGGTATTTCCCGCGTGATTATCGAACGTCCACACAAGAAATGCCGCGTGACTATTCACTCTGCACGTCCTGGTGTGATTATCGGTAAAAAAGGTGCGGATATCGAAACTTTGCGTAAAAAAGTTGCCGCTTTAACCGACTCTGAACTGCACTTGAACATTGTTGAAGTGCGCAAGCCGGAACTGGACGCAGCCTTGGTCGCTGAATCAGTTGCGCAACAGCTGGAACGCCGTGTGTCTTTCCGCCGTGCGATGAAACGTGCAGTGCAAAACGCCATGCGAATGGGTGCCCTTGGCATTCGTATCAATGTTGCCGGTCGTTTGGGTGGTGCAGAGATTGCGCGTACTGAATGGTACCGCGAAGGTCGCGTGCCGTTGCACACATTGCGTGCTGACATCGACTATGCGCGCTGCGAAGGTCTAACAGCTTATGGTATCATCGGTATCAAGGTCTGGATCTTCAAAGGCGAGATCATGGAACATGATCCGCAAGCGCATGATCGTCGTATTGCTGAAGCTCAAGAAGGCGGTGGATCACGTCCACATGGTGGCGGCAATCGTCCACCACGTCGCTAAGTATAGGTGAAGGAGAGATAAAATGCTTTTACCAAAGCGTACAAAATTCCGCAAAGCGTTCAAAGGCCGTATCCACGGTCTTGCAAAAGGCGGTTCTGATCTGAACTTCGGTTCATACGGTCTGAAAACAATCGAACCCGAGCGTATCACTGCACGTCAAATCGAAGCGGCCCGCCGCGCGATGACACGTCACATGAAACGTCAGGGCCGTGTATGGATCCGTATATTCCCGGATTTACCTGTCACCAAAAAGCCAACCGAAGTTCGGATGGGTAAAGGTAAAGGGTCTGTGGAGTTTTGGGCAGCCAAAGTGAAACCCGGTCGTATCATGTTTGAAATCGACGGTGTATCCGAAGTTGTCGCCAAAGAGGCCCTGCGCCTTGCCGCGATGAAACTACCGGTAAAAACACGTATCGTGGTACGTGAAGACTGGTAGGTACTGGTAACCGCAACGCGGTTGTCAGAGCGGTGTAGGTGATACGCAGTATCGCCGGGCCGCTTGCCAGATAAAAAATTGAAACCCCTGACCGCAAGGTTGGGGGTTTTTAACCTTAAGATACATCCCGCATCCAACTTTTCTGCATGGCACCTATCGCCTTACACCCCTTTGTCACGTTAGAGTCCCCCCATGACCCAAATCGATTCCCTATTCGTTACCCGCCTATATCGCGCTGCCTTGTCCGAACGGGGCAAGCCAATTGATACGGCTGAACTTGAACATACTTGCCTGTCGATTGCCGCTGATGACGATGCCGGGCATGACTGGTGTGAAGAAAACGCTTACCCCGGTTATACCAGCTACGCTTCCCTTGATGATCTGCCGTGGCGGTTTCCGGTCTTTAAGGATTTGGTCAAAGTGTTGAACAAACACGTGGCGGATTTTGCCAAAGACCTGGCACTTGATCTGGACGGCAAAAAGCTGAAGCTGGATAGCCTGTGGATCAATATCCTGCCCACCGGTGGCACTCATGCATCCCATATCCATCCGCATTCTGTGATCAGTGGCACGACATATGTTTCAATGCCCGACGGGGCCAGTGCTTTGAAGTTGGAAGACCCGCGTTCGGCCCGCATGATGGCCGCCCCGCCACGCACAGCGGATGCACCGCGCGAATTGCGCAGTTTTGTCTATGTTGCCCCTGAAGTGGGTGATGTGCTGCTATGGGAAAGCTGGCTACGCCACGAAGTGCCGCTGAATATGGCTGACTCTGAACGCATAAGTGTAAGTTTCAATTATAGTTGGTAAGCTAAGCCGTTTCATCTGGTAACTGAAAATGACCCTCGATTACTTTTCTGGCAACGCCACCAACCTGTATGCGGGTAATTTCACCGCCCTTTGAATGCAGCGTGGTGTGAATCGAACTGGGGCGGCCAAGCTCCATGCCCTGTTCCACTTTGATTGTATCCAAGCCAACCCCATTCTTTGCCAGCCAGTCATGGCGATACCAATATGTGGCCAGTGCGGCATTGGTTGTGCCGGCAGCCGCAGACTCGGGTACCCCCACAGCAGGGCAGAAATCGCGCACATGAAAATCATAGCTTGCCTGTGCGGTTTCAGTGCTGAAACAAGCCAGCGTTTCAATGCCGTTCTCGCGGCAATAAGCGGTAATGGCGGTAAAATCTGGCTGAATGGATTGTATTGCTGTTAAGCTGTTGATGGGTACGATCATGTGAACGAAATCACCCAAAGCTGTTGCAACAGGGTGGGTATGCGCAATGTCAGCGGGTTTCAAACCAAGCAACCCTGCCAGCACGTTAATATCCGGCTGATCATACCTAAGCTTAGGGGCGACAATGTCCAGCATCACCAATGCCTTATTGTTTTGCCTTAACACCTCAACCTGTGCCGTCTTTGTCGGCAGGATTAACTTGATTTCCAACGTGCCTTTACCTTGCCATTGCAACAGACCAACGTTTAGCAAATGAGTCATCAGGCAAATCGTGCCATGTCCGCACATCGGATATTCCCGTGCGGTTGAATGGAACCGCGCCGTGACAGTGCCCTCATTGACCTCACTTACAAAGCAGGTTGCGGGCAGGCCCAGTTCACTGGCAATTTGTTGGCGTGTTTGGGCATCAATATCGCCCGCGTTCAAAATAATCCCGCCTTGGCTGCCACCAAACAATGTGTCTGAAAAAGCGTCATACAAGGCGAAGGGAACAGTTGCGTCAGATATGCGGTTGATTTCCATTACCATCCCTTATTTTATGCAGTGGCATGTAATGTGCAAGGGATAGTTAATAGGTTTTAATAACATGCGGCAATCGTTTTGGTGTGGGGTAGAGTGCCGTGCTTTGCATGCGCCGTTTGTTTGATAAGTCGGAATAGTGCGTGGGCTGAAGCCCACCCTGCGGATGCCTTGGGATTTTCGGGATGTTATCGGCGTTAAACCCTTGCCAACACCCGATTTCACGCCTATAGAGCCCATTCATCATGCACTCCACTGGAATCAGGGTGACCTACAAGTATGCGAAGCTTGCTTGAATATGGGGCCAACCAGTGATGTTGAAAGGAAAACGGCAATGAAAGCCACTGAATTAAAAGACAAAACACCTGACCAGCTG
>DAOUQS010000330.1 GCA_030625465.1 Amylibacter sp.
AATATCGCCGTTGTCCGCATGCACCTGTTCGTGAATGACCACAATATCGCCGTCGTTGATGCCCGCATCAATCATACTGTCACCCTTAACCTCTAGCGCATAATGCTTGCCGCCATGGGCCAGCATTTCGCCGGGAACAGATACGTTGTGGGATGCAACCTGAATAGCTTCAATCGGTGTGCCAGCGGCAATCCGGCCCATAACAGGCAGATCCATCGCGTGACTAGCAGAGATCGGCATTGCCGAGCGCGGTTGTGGTGGCGGCGGGGCCGTGCCTTCGATAACGCGGGGCTTGAAACCGCCCTGGTCCATATTTTCAGGCAGACGGATGATTTCCAGCGCACGTGCACGGTGCGGCAGGCGGCGGATAAAGCCACGTTCCTCCAGTGCGGTAATAAGCCGGTGAATGCCGGATTTCGACCGAAGATTAAGCGCCTCTTTCATTTCGTCGAATGATGGCGGTATGCCTTCTTTTTGCAGTCTGTTGTGAATGAATTCCAGTAAATCCAATTGTTTCCGGGTCAGCATAAATCCCTCCTGTAACGTATATGTATACCTATTGTTCCGTTATGTTCTACAACTGTTCTTGTTTTGTGTCAACCACTATACTTAAAGGATAGTGCTGTTCAGATTTTGTCCGATAAAAGTATAGGTCCCTAAATATCGAAGCGGCATTAACCCTAGATCCGGATCACATCCACTTTGTCACCGGCTTTTAGGGCCGGATCATTGGGACTGCGTACCATCAGTATATTGGCTTTGGCTAAAATTGATAAAAGAGAGCTGTCCTGACGGTCGAACAAGGTACAGGTCGGGGTGCCGTCTATGATGTCCATCTGTGCCCGCATGTAATGCGCGCGTGGCCCGTTTGCCTTGATGTCTTGTGCCAGTGTAGCGGTCTCGCGCGCCAGTGCGGATTTTCCCAAACCAAGCATTGCATTCAGCGCCGGGCGCAAAAAGATATGGCCGCAAACGATTGAACTTACAGGGTTTCCGGGTAACCCGATCAGGGGGATACCATTGTAGCGACCCGCCATCAGCGGCTTGCCGGGGCGCATTGCGACCTTGTAGAAACTGGTTTCCATATCTTGTCCTTGTGCCATCTGGCCAATCAGATCGTGATCCCCGACCGAGGCGCCACCCATGGTTACAATCGCGTCCGCCCCTTCACAAAGGTCAAGCACTGTGCGCAGGGCCGCTTCATTATCGCGGGCGATCGGCAACAGGCGTGCCTCACCGCCTGCGGCCTCGACCATGGCTTTCAGGCCAAGGTTGTTCGAGCTGCAAATCTGGTCAGGACCTAAAGGTGTGCCCGGATACATCAGTTCATCCCCTGTGGGAACAAGGGCGATAATCGGTTTGCGCCGTACCGGCACGGTGCCGATGTTCATCGCCGCCAGCAAGGATATGGCGTTGGTGCCTAGTTGCAGCGGGGCATTAACCATATCACCAACGGCAAAATCACCCCCCGCAGGGCGGATATATAACTTGGTATCTATGTTGTCCGATACGGTGATGCTGTCGCCATCACGGATGCAATCTTCCTGTATCAAAATGCGGTCGGCCCCAAGGGGCACGGGCGCACCGGTGAAAATCCGCACGGCTTGGCCTGCGCTAACCGCGCCATCAAACCGCGTTCCTGCCGCACTTTCGCCGATCACTGTCAGCGTGGCCCCTGTGGCAATATCGGCGTTGTGCACCGCATAACCATCCATCGCGGAACCCGCAAAGGGCGGTTGATTGTGGGTGGCGGCCATATCGCGGGCCAGAACACGACCCATAGCGTTGGCGATCGGTACACCTTCAGCGTCCAGAGGGTCAAACAGGTCAAGGACGCGCGATAGGGCTTCTTCAACAGAGATCATTATTTACCCTCGTAAAGCCCTGATTTTCCACCGTCTTTCAGAACCACACGGATGTCGGTGATATGCATCGCCTTATCCACGGCCTTGACCATATCATAGACGGTCAGGGCGGTGACGGACACGGCGGTCAGGGCCTCCATCTCGATGCCGGTCTGGCCGGTGGTTTTAATCGTGGCTTCGATATCAACGCAGTTTTCAGGCGTGTTCACCACCAGATCAATCGCAACCTTGGTGATCGGTAGCGGGTGGCAAAGCGGG
>DAOUQS010000332.1 GCA_030625465.1 Amylibacter sp.
ATGGGCACAGTGCCCTTGCCGACAACCTGATTATACCAGTTCCAAGCCTCGGGGTTGATCGGTTCACCCACCGTGCCCAGCACTTTCAATGCAGACAGGTCGCACTTATTCACTGGTGCGTCACCCAAAGCCATCAAGGAACGAATAGCCGTGGGCGCTGTGTAAAACTGGTTTACTTTGTGCTTTTCGCAGATTTGCCAGAAACGAGAGGCATCAGGGTAGGTTGGCACGCCTTCAAACATCAAGGTCGTCGCGCCATTGGCCAAAGGCCCGTAAACGATATAGCTGTGGCCGGTGATCCACCCCACATCCGCAGTACACCAGAATATATCACCATCGTGATAATCAAACGTGTACTGGTGGGTCATTGAAGCATAGACCAGATAACCGCCGGAACTATGCACAACGCCCTTTGGTTTGCCTGTCGAGCCAGAGGTGTACAGAACAAACAGCGGGTCTTCGGCGCTCATCGGTTCAACCGGACAATCAGCCGAGGCATCGGCCATAATGGTGGCATAATCCACATCGCGGCCTTCTTTGTTACCGGGGCCGCCACCTGTGCGGGCAACCACAAGCGTGGTTACATCGCCGCAAATATCCAGTGCCGCATCGACGTTTTTCTTTAGACCGATAGCTTTGCCACCGCGCGGGCCTTCGTCCGCAGTTATGACAAGTTTCGCTTCACTGTCACCGATACGACTGGCCAAGGCATCAGGGCTGAAGCCGCCGAATACGATCGAATGGATCGCACCGATACGCGCACAAGCCAGCATGGCATATGCAGCTTCCGGGATCATTGGCATGTAAAGGATGACACGGTCGCCTTTGCTGACGCCAAGGGATTTGATCACATTGGCCAGCTTGGACACATGTTCATGCAGCTTTTTATAAGTGATGTGTTCATCACCGCCCGGTTCATCGCTTTCCCAGATAATCGCGGTTTGATTGCCACGGGTTTCCAGGTGACGGTCAACGCAGTTGGCGCAGACGTTCATCACGCCGTCTTCGTACCATTTGATGCTGACATCGGGGTAGGCAAAGGTTGTATTTTTTACAATTGAATAGGGTTTGATCCAGTCGATCCGCTTACCATGTTCACCCCAGAAAGCATCAGGGTCTGCAACGGATGCTGCATACATTTCCTCATATTTTGCCAGATCGGCATGCGCATGTGCTGCAATTTCAGCTGAGGGCGGGTAGATTTTATCAGTCATGGTTTTCCCTTGTAAACATGATGTTTTCTATAAGATTTAGATCGCCAGATACTCATGGCGCAACTCTTCGTTATCCAGCACTTCTTTGGCGGTGCCATCAAACACAACTTGCCCCGTATCCAGAATAATCGCGCGGTCTGCCAGGTTCAAAGCCGCAACCGCGTTTTGTTCCACAATAATAGTGGTGATGCCTTGTTCACGTATCAGGTGCAGCGTTTTTTCGATCTCTTGCACAACAATCGGGGCCAGACCCTCATACGGTTCATCCAGCAACAACAGCTTGATGTCGCGGGCCAATGCGCGGCCAATCGCCAGCATTTGTTGTTCACCACCTGAAAGGGTTGTACCCTCTTGCTTGCGACGTTCACCCAAACGCGGGAACAGATCGTAAATCCGGTCAACCGACCAGCCAACAGGTTCAGCGATTTGCGCCAGTTGAATATTTTCTTCAACCGTCAGACCCTGAATGATACGGCGATCTTCAGGCACCAGTGAAATGCCTGCTTGTGCAGCCTGATACGACTTCATTTTGTGCAGCGGTTGGTGGTCCAACCAAACCTCACCCTTTGTCAACATCGGGTCCTCAAGGCGTGCAATCGCGCGCAAGGTCGAGGTCTTGCCCGCACCGTTGCGGCCCAGAAGTGCCAGAATTTCGCCCTCGTGGATATTCATGCTGACACCTTGCACGATGTAGCTTTCACCGTAATAGGCGTGAATGTCATATGCTGAAAAATAGGCGGGCGCGTGTGACGCGTGATTAACAGTTTTATCCATAGGTGTTACATCCAACATTAAGAAGCAGCCACGCCAAGGTACGCTTCTTGTACCTTTGGATGACCTTTGATATTTTCCGGTAAATCTTCAACGATAACAGTACCCTGCGCCAGCACACTGATTT
>DAOUQS010000370.1 GCA_030625465.1 Amylibacter sp.
AGTGGCCGAAAAACGCATTAAATCGATCCGCACACTGGATAAATCATCACTGGAAGTCAGCATATCCAAACGTGCCGAGCCGCGCGTGCCGTTTGGCCAACTGGTGGAACGTGGCATGTTAAGGCCCGGCGAAAAGCTGCATTCCCTGAATGGCCGCCACTCTGCCAAAATTCGTGCAGACGGCACTTTAATCGCACATGACACCAAAGGCTCTATTCACCAGGTGGGGGCCGCACTGGAAGGCGCCCCATCATGCAACGGCTGGACTTATTGGTGTTTTCGCAAAGAGGGAAAGAACATCCCGATTGATCTGTTGCGCCAGCAAATCCGTTCGGAAATGCAAGCTTAACCAAACGACATTACTACCGCCGATGTCAAAGCCCCGCCGCTTTGACATCAAGCCTAACTTCCCCGCCCTTGTGGTGGGGATTTTTTTATTTGGGCATCGGATTTTTGGCTTTGTTATAATTGTGCCAGTCTTTGATATCGGGATAAAACTGCTTGCGCCACGCTTTGACGCGCGGATTCATAACCTTCTTCCACAACGGCGGAAACATCGCTACCGCCACCATCAAAGTATAGCCTCTGGGTAATTGCGGTGCTTCTTCTTCGGTATAATTCTGCAACAAAGGATACCGTCTGTTTGGTTTATAATGATGGTCGGAATGACGTTGCAGATTAATCAACAGATAGTTGGAGACTTTATAGGCGGAATTCCATGAATGATGCGGCATCACATGTTCATATTTCCCGTCACCCAAATGTTTTCGGGTCAGGCCATAATGCTCCACATAATTTGTGCCCTCCAGTAAAAGCACAGCAACAAACGCCTGTACAAGAAACAGCACAACTCCGGCCCAGCCTGCTATTGCAAATGCAACCGACAGGAACAGTATTTGTAATATGGTGTATTTCCAGAACGGATTGCTGCGGTGAAACGTATTAAGGTTTTTGCGCGCCAGCATGGCTTTTTCAGCGCGCCATGCAGAGAAAACACATTGATGCAAAACGCGCAGAAAAAACCGGTGAAATCCTTCATTATAGCGCGCTGTAACAGCATCCTTTGGCGTGCCGACATATTTGTGATGTACCAGCAAATGTTCTGATCTGAAATGGCCGTACAGAACCAGCGCCATCAACCCATCGCCCAAATGCCGTTCAATTCTGGATTTCTGGTGCATTAATTCATGCGCATAAACAATACCCACAGCACCCGTCGCAAAGCCGATACAGGCCATAAACCACCATTTTTCCGACCCCGCCAAATGGTCTGAATATGTGACAAATGCGATGCTTCCGAATATCAGCACAAGTTCAATCGGGAACCAGATAATGGTTAATAGCCGATACCAGAAAAGCCTGTCATCAGGCGTGTCAGGGTCCTTGTCTTTCAATTCAAGACCGACAATCCGGTCAATTACCGTCATCCCCCAGAATGTATACGCAGGGGTCAGCAACAGCCACCAGCCGCCAAGGTATCCCGACAACATGATGACCAACACAAGCGTCAGTGAAATCCCGAACGGGAGTGCGGCGGTAAAATCCGTTTTATGCATCACATCCTCTTTTTCACAAGTTTACCGCAGTACCGGCTTTTAACGAATAGGGCGTCACGTCACAGCCTGCACCAGCCGCCAAACCTTGCGCATAACAGTTGGCAATTCATCGGGATCAAACGCATCAGCCGATTTGAAATGCCCGAAGGTACAGTCAAAATCATTCAAAACAACCACATATTGCACCCGCAGTTTCAAATGAA
>DAOUQS010000311.1 GCA_030625465.1 Amylibacter sp.
CACCGGGCGCATGGATCGCAACCGGCTTTGCCTGCGCCTGTTCCGGTTTCACCGCCAGCGTTTCGGCCAGCCATGTCACAGCCGTGTCAGGCAACAGGATTGAAGACGGGGCCACCGACAGGTTTACCCCCAAGCCAATACCCTGCCCGTTCAACATAGTCGCAATCATCCGGCCACTTAGGCTGATAAACGGGGATGGGGTTCGGGTGAACTCTACCAGCCGTTCTTCGCGGTCAAACACCAGCGCAAACTGCTGGTCTTCCACCGGAAAGATCATCGGTTTGGCGATGTCGCCTACGGGTTCTTCTTCCAACAGTAAAAACAGCTCGCTATCCGCAAGGCGTTCGTAAAAGCCCAGACGCAGGGCGTCTGTGTCAGGGGCGGCTTCCATTGCACTATGGGCTTGGTCTAGCGGTGTCATCTACAGGTCTTTCAGCAGGCTTGCGACACGAGCTTGCAAAACTGGCAACAGCTCGGTTTCAAACCACGGGTTTTTCTTGATCCACCCACTATTGCGCCATGAAGGGTGAGGCAATGGAAATATCGCGGGCGCATGGTCGCGCCAGCTTGCAACCCTTGCCGTGACAGACAGGTTTTTGGTCTCTGGCAGATGCCATTTTTGCGCATAAGACCCGATTAACAAGGTTAGTTTTACCTGCGGCATATGGGATATTGCCCTATCTTGCCAAGTATCCGCACAAATCCTTGGCGGTGGCAGATCAGCACCTTTCGCATCATAGCCCGGAAAGCAAAACGCCATCGGCAGAACCGCAAATTTGGCACGGTCATAAAATACCGCCTCATCCACGCCCAACCAATCACGCAACCTGTCACCGGACGGGTCAGTAAACGGGCGCCCGCTTTGATGAACCCGCGCTCCAGGGGCTTGGCCAGCAATCAAGATGGGCGCATTGGCAGACAGCCATGCAACAGGGCGCGGCTGATGCGCGGTTTCGGTCGCGGCAAAACGCGCGGCACATAGCGTACAACAGGTAATTCGGGTTTGTAATTTGTCGATCATAACCGCAAGGTACCTGAAATATCACCGCTTAGAAACGCCCCGCCGCCGCAAAGTTATCCCAGGCAAATTTAACATATTCACTGCTGAATTGATGCCCGCCGGAAAACTGGCAGAAACCCAGAATATCCTTGTTTGCATTACGGCTGTTCTGACAAGTCAGATTACCGGACTTTTGTTCCGTTGCCGCGCCGAACTTACCGTATTTTTGATACATCGCCAGCGTTTCCAGAACGTCACCCTGACGGGTATTGGCAATCGGGCGGCCGGCAAGCGGAACAATGCGGTCGGTTGTGCCGTGAATATGGATTATACTTGTGACCGGCCCGGCACAGGTTTCAGGGGCTTTCAGCCAAAAGGTTCCCGCCATTGGTGCAAAAGCGCTAAACTGGTTGCTGCGCGCGCAAGCCAGGTTCCACACCATCATACCGCCTGCAGAAAACCCTGTGGCCATCATGCGTTTGGTATTTATCGGGAACCTGCCAGCGGCATCTTTGATGACCGCATCAAAATACGCATACTCATTCGCGCCATTACTGTTGGTATTATGTGGCGAATTGGGAATATCCCAGTCCTGCCCGTCCGATTTCACTGCGATCAACGCAAGCCCAAGATCGGAAACAGTACGTCGCAGGGATTTGTTGCGCATAACCCCGGCGGCAGAGCCACGGTAACCGTGGGCAAAAACAATCGCCCCGACTGGGCTGGTGCCATCATGGCCTTCGGGCATAGCAATACGGTAATGGCGGTCGTCTATCTGACAGTTTGTATCCGCACCACACGCCCAAAGCGGGGCGGCCATGGTTACGGCAAAAAACCCGCTTATTATAAACTGCCTTAGTCGCTTCATGTTTTTCAACCCTGTTATATTTCTAACAAGTGATGCCGCTATTCACAAAAAACCTCAAATCACAAACATGTGGGGGTTAATAAACACGGGCTTTTGCCCGAGAATGCGGCCAATCCAGTTTCTTGTATCATATCTACCGGTTAAATCGTTACAATGCCCGCATGAACCAACCTACCGAATGTAGGAGCCAATATGTTGAACATTTCGATCGCTGAAAAGCTTGTGGCATTTTCGCTAAACCCGACACTGGGCATTCCTGATAATGCGCTGGAAACAACCTCGCTTTCGCTGTTTGATTGGATGGCTGTGGGTTTGGCAGGCGTCGATGAACCTGTTTCGCAAAAGCTGCGCCAATATGCACAAGATGCAGGTGGCGCACCGCAAGCCAGCCTGTTTGGCACCGCGCAGAAAACAAATTGCCGCTTGGCCGCTTTG
>DAOUQS010000014.1 GCA_030625465.1 Amylibacter sp.
CCGCGCGGCATCTGGATTTCGGAAATACGCGGCTATTTCGGCTATGGCGGGATGATCCATAATTTCAAGAACTACGTTCTACGGCAAGATGTGAAATATGCCCAAACCTTGCGGGTGCAAACCACATATTTACTGGCAACCATTGAAGCCTATCAAAACTCGAACCCGGATCCTATTGAACAAGATGCGCTGAACCGCATTCGTAAAGTGGTTGAAGAATATTCCGGTAACATCGACAAGATCACGCTTGGCATTACGCAAGGCCACAAGCCCGCAGAGATCGACGCCATGGTGCGGGTCAATGACGCGGACGCATTAAAAGCCCTTGGGTTATTGGAAAGCCATTGGCGCGATCAGCGACAGCGCAATCTATCAAACATTGTTACCGCACTTTCAGATGGTGATATCTTGGTCCGCTCGCTAGCGGGCGTTATGTTTTTTCTTGCGGTACTGATCGCGTGTATCGCCATTTTGTTCTATACACTTATCGGCAGCGCGTTGCGCAGCAATGCGGCACAAATCAAAGAGCTGGAAGCGCGTAAACACGCCCAGGAAGAAGAACGGAAACTGGCTTGGGTTGTACAACAAAGCCCTGCCTCTATCATGATTACCGACACCAAGGGTAAAATCGAGTTTGTTAACCGTAAGATGCTGGAAATGAGTGGTTATTCCGAACACGAGCTGCTTGGAAAATCGCCCAGCATCCTGAAATCCGGACATACATCCGAAGCCGCCTATCAGGACATCTGGAAAGGGCTTCGCAAAGGCGAACCCTGGTTCGGGATATTCAAGAACCTGCGCAAAGACGGCAGCCATTACTGGACTTCAACCAGCCTGCTGCCTTTGCTGGACGAAAACGGCGAGATCACCAATTACATTGGCGTTGGCGAGGATATCACCGAAAAACGCCGTGTTGACGAACAAATTGCGCAAATCCAGAAAATGGAGGCGGTGGGTATTCTGGCCGGCTCGGTAGCCCATGATTTCAACAATGTGCTGATGACGATCATTGGCAATACAGAACTGATCAAACTGGATGCCGAGGACTGGAATGCACCTGAAGATGTCCAGACATGCGTAAACCAGATTGAAATTGCATCACGCCGGGCCCGCGCACTGATCCAGCAACTACTAACATTTGCCCGCCGGCAACCGGGACAAGCGCAACGGCTTGACCTGCACAGCGCGATCGAAGAAGCGCTGGAACTGATCCGCGTTTCCACACCGCCAACGGTGCAGATCAATTTGCATGCGAAAGATCAGGTTGTTGCAACCGATATTGATCCGACTGCTTTTTTCCAGATCATTATGAACATTTGCCATAACGCGGTCGAAGCAATTGGCGACAAGGGGGGTGTGATCAACCTGCATCTGGATCACATCGACAGCGGCAATCCCGACGGGCTGGAAGAGTTGCCTAAAGATGCGATTGGCACCATTCGCATCCAGATCAGCGATGACGGGCCGGGTATTCCGCTGGACATACAACAAAAGGTATTCGAGCCATTTTTCTCGACGAAACCAATCGGCAAGGGCACCGGTCTTGGGCTTGCGATTGTGCACAACTGGATCGAAGAGGCCGAAGGGCAAGTGATGCTGGAAAGCTCGCGTGCCCAGGGCAGTACATTCACCTTGCTATTTCCACGATACGAAGCGCATGAAGGCAAGATCAGAACATTGGCAAAACCGCAACGCGGGCACGAACATATCTTGCTGGTGGATGATGAAGAACAACTGCTTTACACCATCCGCAGAATGATGGCGCGACTGGGTTACCGGGTCGAGGCTTTTTCAAATCCGGCGCTGGCTTTACACGCTTTTCGCACAAATCCACAAAGTTACGATCTGGTTGTGACCGACATGATGATGCCTGAAATGTCCGGGGATGAACTGATCGTGCGCTTGCGTGAAATCCGCCCCGATCTACCGGCTATGATCATCAGCAGCTACCATACCAAAAGTAAATTCCCCGATGGGTTCGAGAATGTGCAAAAGGTCAGTAAACCGCTGAATATGGCCGGATTATCCATTGCTTTGCGCAAAACGATTGAAGGTGATCGGGAATGATTGCCATGTGTTGCAAGTTTTAACATTTAGTTGCATTTCATAACCTTTTCGAAATCCCCCTGTAACTTTATTCTGCTAACAGACCAGTATATATAAGGTGCTACAAATGGAACCTGCCGAACACATCAACGAAACGGAAACCACTGTGCTGGAAGCAATTCTTAGCCGGCATTCGGTATCGCCGAAACGTGTGGTCAGCCCCGGGCCTACCCCCGCGCAGATCATGCAGTTGATGGCCGCTGCGGCAGCGGCACCCGATCACGGTAAATTGCAACCGTGGCGTTTTATCGAATTCCCCGAAACCAACCGCACCGCCCTTGCTGATGTGTTTGCCGCCGCCTTGCACGAGCGCTTGCCGAATGCGGATAATGAGGCGGTAACCCGTGCCCGTGAAAAAGCCAGCCGTGCGCCGGTTTTGCTGGGGCTGGTTTTGCGTTTACACCGGCACGTCGATGTGCCGCATGTGGATGACCAGATGGTCTCGGGCGGGGCTGCATTGCAAAATGTATTACTGGCCGTTCATGCCATGGGGTTTGGTGCCCGCGCATTAAGTGGTCAGGCGGTGCGCACGCAAAGCTTCCGCGCAGCGTTGAAACTGGCTGATGACGAGATATTCTTGTGTTTCATTGCCATTGGCACGCCGACATCCGCGCCCAAAAGTCGTCTACGCGCGAAACCGGAGACCTTGCTGACCCGTTGGGATGGCACTTCCGGTTAGGGCCGCGTCCACACGCAAAGCCGTTTGCGCGGCCGCAGTCAGACAGTTCGCGACGGACACACCTTGCAGGTAATTACCCGTGATAAACAGGCCGGCATTGCGTTTGGATGTGGTTTCCAGCGTGGTGACCCGTGCGCGATGGCCAAGGGTGTATTGCGGCAAGCCAAGCATCCAGCGGCGGGTGCGATGCAAAACCGGATCACCTTTGATCCCAAGCAGTTCCGCCAATTCACCGTGGACTTGCGCGATCAATTCAACCTCTGATAGTTTCATCAGCTCGGGATTGCGCGCACCACCAGCATAAGCCGAAATAGACACATACCCGTCAGGCGCCCGCCCCGGATACATGGTTGAACAAAACTGTGCCCCGGATATGATTTTACTGCGGTCTTTGGTGCTAAGATAGCCCAACCCGTCAAGCGGGTGTGCCACCTGTTCGCGCTTATAACCCAGAAAAACCACGTTGACCGGTGGAGCTGTAATATCACCTGCAGCGGTTGCGGCATCCGGATCAATATCCGCCAATAAGCCTGCGGCCACATGTGGTTGGGTAGCCAGAACAACAGCGCGGGTCTGGCGGGTGCCGGCAGTGGTTTGAACCTCAAATCCATTGGCAGTTTTGCGTAATTTCAGAACCGTCACACCGGTATGAATGCGCTTACCCAGCTTAGCGGCCAGAACCTGCGGAATGCGACCAATACCATCGGTCCAAGAATACAAATGCCGCCCCGGTTCACTGCCCTTTTTAGCCTTTAGAATACCGCGAATAATCGATCCGTGTTGTTGTTCCATATCCGCCAGACGCGCAAAAGCGCCGTTAATAGATAGCTGCTTTGCATCCCCCATGAACAGGCCAGCGGCCAGCGGATCAATGACTTTATCGGCAAACTCACGGCCAAAACGCCGCGCGGCAAATGCGTGAATTGTTTCTTCTGAATTGTCTTTTTTACGCGACCGAAACCCTTCCAGCATCATTGACAGACGTGCTGCAGGGGACAGGTAATTCGACAAGATAAAGCCCATGGGATTTGTTGAAATGCCTGTCAATTTACCTTGATTACGCAGGTATCGGCGCCTGACGTTCGGGCCCAGATCATGTGCGCTTTCCAGCAGGCCAAGCGCATCAATTTGTTCGATTGCCTCGGGGACTGATGCGTTGAATGTGCTTGGCCCGTGTTCCATCAAAAAGCCATCGAAGCGTTCAGAAATAGCATTGCCACCAGCGGTTGCCTGGCGTTCCAAAACCTGCACATCTTGACTGCGCGCCATCAGATCGTGGGCCGTTGCCAGCCCTGACACCCCACCACCGATGACAATCACATCATGTGTCACTTCGGCACCCGCATGTTCTTGATAAATGCAGGGGGGCCATTGTCGCCAAAGCGGCGTTTGGCAAGCAGGGTTAGATCGGCTTTGGTAACCTTATCACGCCCTTCGCTGCGCACATAATCCTCGGCGCGGCGGCGCACCATACGGCGCACAAAACCGGGAACGCGCGCGATATGCGTTTCGGCGTCTTCATCCCATTGCAATGCCGCTGTCGCGGGCATCATCGGGGTGATAATCGCACCGCCCTGTGGCTGATAGGTACAAAGAGTGTCTTCGCCCATCATATTGCCGGTCAACGCAAGCGGGCGCGCACGGCAACCGCCGCAGAGTTTTTGAAATTCACAAGCCCCGCAGCGCCCTTCCAGTTTTGGCGCACGCAAGGCATTCAGCACAGGGGCATTGTGCCATATCTCGCTGAATGATGTGTCCTTCACCGATCCGGCCGAATTTTCCATGAAAGGGCAAGGTGTTACATCACCGTTGGGCGTGATCCGCGCATAGCGCGTGGCCGCAATGCAGCCACCTGCATCATATCCATGCGCGGCGGTAATCGGCCATTCCGGATCCATTTCAATCGCAATCCGTTTAAAGTGCGGCGCGCATTTCGCCCGTACCATCAGGCGTTTTTCACGCCGCGCAGCAGTTGCGACATGGCGTAGAACGCGGTCATATTTTTCGGGGGAGATGCCTGAATACTTTTCGCCCCGTCCGGTGCAAACCATGAAAAACACATTCAGCACCATCGCACCCGCATCACGGGCAAAAGCGACCATATCGTCAATTTCATCCGCTGTTTCATCTGTTGCGGAAAAGTGTATCTGAAACGGCATTTCCGCATCTTTGCAGGCATCAATGCCTTGCATGGTTTTTACCCATGCGCCTTTGCGACCACGGAATGTATCGTGAATATCGGGGTTAAGGGAATCCACCGATATACCAACACCGGCCACACCGGATTGTTGCAGTGTTTCAATGCGTTGCGGCGTCAGGGACATCCCGTTCGTACCGACCACGACCATCAATCCCAAACCACTGGCATGTGCTGCAAGTTCGGGCAGATCACGGCGCAAGGTAGGCTCGCCGCCTGTCAGCACCACCATGGCTTCGGGGCCAACCTCGGCTATTTCGCCAAGCACGCGTTTTACGTCAGCCGTGTTCAATTCATCGGTTGCGCCCTCTTTCAAAACCTTGGCGTCCAGATAGCAATGGTCGCAGGCAAGATTGCACCGTTCGGTCAGGTTCAGCGCGATCAGATAAGGGGCGTCTGCCATGGGTTTACTCGTTATCCACCGGGCACATGCTCATCCGTGAAGCGGCAAAGGCTTCGTCTTCGATTGTGCTGTCCACGACGGATAATCCACGATCACGGGCGAAACTTTCGATGGCGGTTTTGACCTGCCCGCGAAAGGCTTCCGGCACGCGTTGCAAGCGCGCCAATGATGCGGCCCGCCATGTGATATCATCACGAACCGCCGGCTCTAATGCGGCTTCGGCCATGAAAGGTTCGACATGCACGCATTGCACGATTTGGCTGGCGTCGCGTCGTGCCGATTTTTCCGCACGCAGACCGATGTTTTCGCGCACAGCCTCGTCGGCAATGCCGTCAAGCATCGCACGTGCATCCACCGCCCATTCCAGCCGTTCAAAACTTTGCTGCACCGCATCTTTACTACCGCCGCCACCCGGCATCATTTTCGACATAACGTCTTGCACAAAACGCGTGGTGATAAAGGTGTGACCTTCTTTTTGCGCCTGACGGATCACGCCGGTACGCGCAATGCCACGCACAAACTCGGGGGCCCGGTTGATCATCTCGGACGCTTCATCCGACCACATGATGGTTTCTTCAGCGACCACATCCGAGGGCGGAAAATGTTCCACCTGCCCGATCCATACATGGCATGATACCATGCGCAGCAGGTTTTCAGTATTGCCGCCAATATCAAGGTGTTCATCGGCATGAACGCCGGTTTTACCGATCACCAAAAGGCTGGCGTTATGTTTCTCAACATATTTTTTGATCGCCTGATATGGTTTGCCCGCAACCAGTTCACAGACAACATCAACCCCTGCGTCTTTGGCAACAGTTTCAGCTACATTCAGATGCGCCTGATAAATCTTGGCAATGCCATCATCAATCAGTTCTTCGTGCAACTGTTCCTGCTCTTTAAAGCGGAACACTTTGCCCGCCTCTTCGTCCAGAACGGTCGAGATTTTGTTGAAGGCAACATAGTGGTAAAACGGATCATAGGCAGCCACGACATGCACTTTTGCGCCCAGCCGTTTCGCAAGATCAATCGCGGTCAAAAGCGCGCCGAACGATTTCGGCGAACCGTCCATACCCACCACAATAGGGCCGTCACCAATTGCCAAACGGCGATCTTTGGCCACGAAAACATCCATATTCGCACGGCGCACGACCCGTTCACAAACCGTCCCGATAGTAGAGCCGGCAACCGCACCCAGCCCAAGCGCGCCGATAAACAGCACATCATGTTCAGCTTTATTCATCGCCTCCAGCAGGCAGGAATAGTTTTTACCTTCAGGGGACAGCCGTTGAAACGGCACATCAGCAGCCTTAGCAACCTCTGCCGCAGCATTGTGATAACTGTCAGAGATCAGGCCTAACCCCATGCCGATCAAATCTTCATGCACTTCGCGCTGGTGTTCCATTTCGCTTTCGCGTTGGTAGCGTTCGGGCAGGCCGCCCTCCATCTGTTTGAAACGGCGGTCGTGCAATTTGGCGGCATATGCGTGGATACCGGTGATCGTACCATCGGTTAACCGCACGGCTTGGCGCATCGCATTATTCGCGTAATCAGATTGGTCCAATGCGACTAAAATACGGGTAAGTGCCACAGGTGCTGTACCGGCAGCGTTTTCAACGCCTTCATCTATTGCCAGGTTAACAACCATTTCTATCCCCTTCAGTTATCTTTTGCGCACCGGAATCCAACGAATTCGGCATAGGAGTTTGTGTAATCCCACATTCTGTTGCTTGCAACAGTCATATGCGGCCGACCGTTCCAACTGTTGCCTTTGATATAGGCGCAAGGTTCGCTGGGCGTGTCTTGTTTCAAGCTTGTATTGTCATGTTCAGGGGATTTGCAAAGCTCAGGCACCACCCCCCCGTTTGCCGCTGTCAGTTCCGCTATCATCGCACGCATTTGCGGCGTGGCTTTGCGGTCAATAAGTGTATTATCACGGCAAACGCCCGCACGCGCAGTCCGCGTATCTGACACCCATTCGGAAACATTTCCCGCCATGCCCCGCACGCCGTAGGGGCTGATATCAGTTTCAAAGCTGTTCACGGGAACAGGCAAACTACCCGTCAGATGGGCCAGTTTCAAATCCATCGTATTGCCCCAGGGATATTCCTGCCCGTCAATCCCACGCGCAGCTTTTTCCCATTCCAGTTCGGTCGGCAAACGCTTGCCTGCCCAAGAACAATAGGCGCCTGCATCACTGTGTAAAACACCCGTTACGGGTTGATCGACGGCATTGAACTCTGCGTCATCGTGAAATGCGGCGGGGGCGTGACCTGTATCGGCAACAAAGGCGTTATACGCTTTATTTGTAACTTCAAACCGGTCGATTTGAAAGGCACCAACATCGTAAGGCATAGGCCCGTAAAGACCAGTGTAATACACATATCCCAACACGGCAGGGCCTGCGGGGATCTGGACCATGTCCCCGGATGTTTTGGGGGCAAAGAATGCAAATGCCCCTGCCCCGAATACCAATACACCCAGTGTTATGGCTGCGGCGGATTTTAACTGAATAGCCAATATCCCACCAACAATAGTACTACAGCCACATTAACCAAAGCGCCGGCCAGCACAAAAACATCAAAAGTATTTATCTTACGTTTTTTTACCATTAGCCGGCGCTCCTGTTTTCAATTTAAAGCGTTTGCACTTACGTTTAGTAAGTCAGTTCCATTGTGGCTTCGCCACCAGCAGAGATTGTGACTTCGCCAACTTCAACTTCACCCAGAAAACCGTGCCACATTACGACTTCGTATGTGCCGGCAGGGATACCGTCGATTGAAAACCCGCCATCAGCATTCACAACTGAATAGTAAGGGTTTTTTGCAACGTAAACAAAGCTGTGCATGAAATCATGCGCATCACATTCAACCTTCATCCCGTTACCACGGCGCAGTTTAACCACTTTGGTAACCTCGTCGCCCGCGTTTGGTTGCGACACGTTCATCACGGTACGGCGTGCTTTGCCAATTTGCTCATAAGTGTGGATATTGTGCAATGTGTGGTCTGAATTGATCGCCGTTAATTCACCCTTGTTGGCCATCACGCCAAGAGCAGGTGCAAATTCGCACTTTTCTTGTGTCAGCGTCAGATTAATTTCATCTTTGTTAAAGGCCTTGCCTTCGTCTACGTCCGTCAAAAATACAACCGCGTTCATAAGCATGCCCGTGTCATTGATCTGAACGAACGGTACTTCGCGCGAACCTTCACCACAGATTTCCGGATCTTTTGAAATAGTATAACTACGGGTTTCTGCCTCGGCAGCCCCTGCGGAAACTGTTCCTACAAAGCTGCCACCATCGCTAACTTCTACTTCTTTATAGCCTTTTGCGCTTGCCGCTGTAGCCATGCCAAGCATCGCCAAAGTCATGGCAGATTTTGTAAACAGGTTCTTCATTATGTATCCTTTCAAGTGATATCGATCAGGCAACCATCAGGGTATCTGTTGGTTCCGGTTGTTGGAAAACCTCGGCCAGCGCATCCATTGCGACCAGCCAGTTGATTTTTTGTTCTTCGTCTTTCAGCAGGGCCAGTAATTGTGCAGCACCTTTTATCGGCGCGGACTGTCCCAAAAGCTTACCTATATCATAACGGTAAATGCCGTCATTTTGTACGGCAAATTTCACCAGTGCATCGACCGCATCATCACCGTTTATCCGTGCTAGGGCACGGGCGGCGGCAATACCGACACCAATATATTTATCGTTCAGGGCTTTTTCCATGGCCGGACCGGCAATGTTACGGTGATCAAGGGCTTGCACCGCTTCCACGCGCACCAGCTGGTCTTCATGGCTTAGCAATTCTTCCAGTTTCGACACCACATCATCATGCGCCATCCAGCCCAGAACACGCACCGCCAAAACTCTTGTTTCGGATTGTGCGCTATCCAGCAATGCCAGCAAAGGCTCATTCAAAGCCTCTGGTAATTCCCCTAATTCCGCGCCGTGTCTTGCCAGTGAAAACAATATTGCATCAGTCGTTTCCTGATCAATATCCGCGTCCAAAGCGGCAATCAATGCATCGGTAACTTCGGCATTCACCACCTGCCCCAACAAACGCGCCGAGAAGCGCTGCACATCAAGGTAAGGCGCCACAGCGGTTTCCCATGACACTTTGCGTTTGGCAAGTTTACGGGTGTTTGTCATGTCCAGCAGGCGTTGCTGGACCTCGTCCAGAACAATCTCTTCCGGCTCTTCAACCGGCAGATCAGGCTTATTGGCCATGATCGCGTGCAAAGTTGAACCGGGGACTGCATTTTCGGCGACCAAAGGCAGGCTTTCGTCTATTTCCTGCGCAATCTCTTCCAACTCGGCTTCGTCAGGAACCACTTCCGGTTCTTGCGGCTCTTCTTCCGCGGCCTCTTCTTCAGGTGGTAAAACCAGCTCGCCCTTTAGTGCTGACAACAGGCCAATGCCTGCGTCATTTGGCCATTCAGGGTCATTTGTAGCGATATTGGCCAGTGCCGTAAGGCTGGCAAGTCGCAACTGGCGATCATCATCACCGGCAACACCAAGCAAAGCAGGCACCGCAGTTTCACCTGCTTTTTCAAGGGTTTCCATTACGCCAATGCGAAATGCATGGGGAACGTCCGTATTGCCAAGAACATGCGACAAACCTTTGGCAACCTTGGGGCCTTTCAATGCGAACAGGGCAAGAGCTGCGTATTTCGCGGCTTCGGGATCACCCTTAATGGCTTTTTTCACGGCTTCAATCAGCCGTTTATCGGTAAATTCAGCTGGATAGTCGGCAATAATTTTAAAGACCTCGACACGTACTTCAGATGCCGGATCTTCAATCAAGTCCCACAACAAAGGTATATTCTCGGTTCCTGCATGTTGAACAACCGCCGCGCGCACGCCCGCATCCGTGTCGCCGAACAGCGGGGCAAGGCGTGTATCGCGGGCGGCAAGGTTTTTAAGCATCAATGTGCGAATTGCAGCCGTGTCATCGGACAGCATTGCACTGCGCAAATCATCCAGAGACCGGCTATCGGATTGTCCAACCGCACGCGCAATACGGCGGCGCAGACGGGCATCGCCATTGGTGTATTGTGCACTTAATGCACTGGCACCCGGCTGACCCATTTGCGCGAATGCCTCAAAGGCGGGCTCGGTAATATCTTGGCCCAGTTCGTCGCCCAAAGCGGTCAGAATATCAGGCACGGCATCTTCATGCGCGAAAGCCGCCAACCCTTTGATCGCGGCCAGTTGTATATCGACCCAGGAATCCCAACCTTCGGCGTAAAATTCTTCTTCATCCCATGCAATCTGGTCTTCGCTGCGCGCCACGGCTAGTGAACGCAACAATGGAATAACCGGCGTATATCGCATTGCCACCAGTGTTGTAATGACAGCTTTTTTGACGTCCGCATCAGGATCCCCGATCAGGTTATCCATCAACTTAGGCGCAATGCTTACATCGCGCACCCCAGCCAAGGCAGTGGCGGCATCCATGCGCACATCGGCATCTTCATCCAGAAGGGCAGCGACCAGATCAGTAATGGACTGCGGCAAGCCAATTGCACCCAATGCCCGGGCCGCTGCACAGCGATGAACATCAATCCCTTCGCTTAAAATGGTACTTAGCCTATTTGCCACTTTGGTTTTCATAACGACACACTTTCTTGGTTTGCATTCTTCAGTTTGCAATAGAATAGCTACTACACCTATCAGGTCTTTGACATATATCAAAGGCAGAATACCGGCCACGGTTTTACACAGTGGCCGGTAAACTTATTCAGTAAGATAGGGGCACCCTGTAAGGTGCCCCGGTATCTTTATATTACGATATCGCGTGGTGCGAATGACATCGAACGGAAGCTGTGCTTGTAAGGTGATTCACCAATTTTGGTGACCTTAGCAACGCCCATCTTGTAGTTGTAGTTGCCACTGATCCAGTCAACAACCCGTCCGGCCAAAGCATTGGCTGGTTGGCTGACGTGCAAGAAGTCCATATACATGACCCCCGGCTTAACCGCCCGTGTCACCATCGCCACCGCTGTAACGGCCGCTTCAGAGAACTCGACATTGCCATTAGCCATCTGACCCGAGAAGGAGTAATCCGAACCTTCGACACCCAGTGTGGTATCTTTCAAGGATGGTACCCGATCGTTGGATAGCAGAACCATATCGCCACTTTCGATGCCACGTTTTTTGGCGTCTTCAGTGTTAATCTCGACCCAGTTATCCGGCCAGCGTTGTACGATATACGGACGACGCGTATCGTCGAAACCAGACTGCCAACGTTCATTCGCGCGTCCAGATGTACACCACAGCTCATCGCCTTTTGGCTTCATCCATTCCCAATAATCCGAGAACAAGTTCCAAGGTGATTTCTGGATGTTACACTTACCAGTTTGGCTGTTGAAGTGGGTCAGCTTTTTGTTGAACATGTTCAACGCGGCCGGCCCGTCTGTCGGTAGCTTGCGTGTCGTGTCGTGCAAACGAATAGTGCCTTCAAGTGAGCCATCATCGTTCATAAACACTGGGCCCTGAATACCGTTTGTTCCCATTTCACGGAACTTCTGGTGCAGGGTTTTGCCTTCACGTTTGGCAGCAACTTTGACCATATTAAAGTCTTTGCGGCTACCGCGAGTGAATTTGGCCAGCTCTTCGGCAACTTCGTTGGAATTTTCCCAATCAAAGCCTTCAAAGCCCATTTTCTTGGCCAGTTGTGCAATGATCCACCAATCCGGTTTCGCTTCGCCCGGTGCATCGTAGAATTTTTGATACAGACGGATGCGACGTTCGCCGTTGGCACGCAGGAAGTCTTCTTCGCCCCAAGTAGCGGCAGGGAAGATAATATCCGCGAACTGGTTTCCGATCGGATCAACAAGATAGATATCCTGATTGACCACAACCATACCGCCACTATCAACCCGTTTTTTCAAGGTCTCAAGAATTTTCTCGCGGTTGATCGATTGGATCTGGTGCGGGTTGCCGCGTGTCAGTTCGTGGAAACGTGCCGACATTTGCTGTGAACCCAACATGGATTGGATCCATGTCGTGCCGATCACGTGGGCAAAGCGGGTATGACCTGCCATAGTCCAAGTGTCCGTATCCAGCGCGCGACGACGACGGCCCGGTAGTTTCATTGGTGATTTGTTGCGCGGATATTTACCGCCCTTCACGCCACCACGTTGGTGTCCGCCACCGCGACCGATAACCTGACCGGGACGACCGCCTGCACCAACAGTGATGCCAAGTGCGGAAATCGCCTGGGTGTTGCCGGTGTTGTTGGACCAATAGAAACCCTTCTCGATCATGATCGAGGTTTTCGGACGTGTACCATCCTCTTTGGGTTTCGCCATCATTTCGGCTGCCAGTTGAATTTTCGCGGCGTCTACACCGGAAACTTCTGCTGCTGCGTCAAGTTTGAACTCGTCTTGTGAAAGCAACCATTTAGACCAATCATCAAAACCTTTGGTTTGGAATTTGCCCCAAGTTGTGCGCCACTGCCAAGGAGTGTTCCGTGTACCCTGACCAAAGCCAGAGGAAGAACCCCACTTGTCGTTAACCCATTTCTCGATCCATTCTTTATCTTGCCAACCGTTTTCAACGATAATCCGTGCAATGGCGTTAACCACCAGCAAATCAGTGCCAGGTGTCACATCAAGCCACAGACCACCGTTTTGTTCGGCGTAAGCAACGCCCGCAGTTTTACGCGGCACCATAAAGATGGCTTTCTGGCCGTTCTGAATACCCTTCATGATCCACTGTGTGAACAGGATCGTCTTGGTTTCATAGGGGTCAGTACCACAGATCAGCAGTGTTTCGGCGTTTTTCCAGTCTTCGTAGGCTGGCGCAAAGTTGTCGAAACCCGCATCGCGGAAACCCGGTGTGGATGACACATCAGATGGCGTATCATGGAACGTGAAGTTCGCAGTGTTAACAGAACGCAGCGCATATTTGGAAATCGCGTAAGTGTTTTCCATGTACTGGTAGCTAAAGGTTTTCACACCATAAGCATTTGCGCCGTGCTTCTTGATCACATATTTGCCGATTTCAGCGGCAATATCCAATGCGAAGTCCCATGTCACCGGTTGCAGGATGCCGTAAATCCGCATCATAGGTGATGTCAGACGGTCCCGTGTAGGTTTCTCAGGATTGTAGCATTTTTGCGCGATACAACCGCCACGCAAGCTGCTGTCACCATCGGTGTTCACAAACTCGGTGTCTTTGTCGGGAATGATCACAACGTGGTGTGGTTCGCCGTCGTGCAGCACAATGTTATGCTGGTTCGGGGCTACCCACGGGCCAAGCGGCGCAACCGGAAAATCCGCGTCAAATGCGTTGGTTTCCGCAGTGGAACCACCGTTTTTGCCGCCCTTAACAGGCCAGCGATAGACTTTGTAACCACAGGCAACGATGCAGTAATCACAAGCAGTCGTGATAACATCAGCGTCCTTCGGTGGTAGGGGGACGTTTTCGTCCGGGATGTAATATGGAGTTGACATGTTTTCCTCTCCTAACCTTGAAGGTTATCTTTGCGGCCGAAAATCAGCCCGAAAATTCCAGTGGCGTAAATATCGTCACCATCGAGTTCCAGCAGGATCTGCGGCAGGCTTTGGTAAGCTTGCCCCGAAATCAGGATGCCGTGGCGTGTCAGGTCATAAGTTGACAAGTGCAACGGGCAGGCGCCCATGGATTTCGTATCTGCTTTGTAGCTGTCATAAAGCGAGCCGCCCTGGTGGGTGCAGGCATAGTTGAAAGCGACAACATCTTGGTCAGGACCAATACCGCCACCGGCTTTCACGCCCATTTTGACAACCATATTGTCCGAATACTCGCCCTCGTCGGGATAGTTGAAGTCAAACGGTACATCTGGTTCCAGATCGGACAGTTTGGCAACAAACTTGCGCGGGTATTCAGTGATCTGTGCCGGCACTTCCTTAGCTTGTGGAGTGCCTGCATTCATCGTGATCATGACCGTGGTGGTAACACCTGAAGCGATCAGAAAGTTACGCCGCTATACCAGACATTTATGTCCGACCTTCTTGGCGATTTCTTTGCGGGTCATACCGCCATCTTGTTTCACATCTTGTGACATATTTATTCCTTTCCTAACACTTACTCAGCGGTCAGTGCTTCATAGGGTGGCAAAACAGGTGGCTCGATTTCGAGTTCATCACCGCTAAAGGCTTCCAAGAAGGCGACCAATTGGCCAACTTCATCTTCGCTCAGACCCAAAGGCTTGATCTTGTCGGTTTTAGTAGAGGCCATGGTGCCGTCGGTGAAGTCATTCGACCCGCCACCGGCATTGTAGAATTCTACAACTTCTTCAAGATCCCAGAACGCGCCATTGTGCATATAAGGTGCCGTATAGGCGGTATAGCGCAATGGTGGTGTACGGAATTTACCCAAGTGATCTTTTTCCTTACTGCGGAAATATAGACCCGGATCATCCTTCAACTTACGGTACATTTCTTGTGTCACGCCTTTGGCGAAGATCTCATAACGGTATGTGACTTGCGCCAATCCATCAGTTTCCCAACGCTCTGCCGGTGGCACACCAAGGTTGTAGTACTTCTCATCCGTGGCTTGCGCGCCGTTATGACACTGAATACAGCCAGCTTTGCCGTTGAACAGTTCCATACCTGCAACCTGTTCATCAGACAGGGCAGACGTGTCGCCAGCCAAGTATTTATCAACAGGTGTGTCGTTTACAATCAATGTACGTTCAAACGCAGCAATGGCTTTCCAAGCGTCGCCAATCAGCGGCCACTCGGTGCCAAACACCTCGTTAAAGCGGCGGCGATATTCTGGAATAAACGCTAGGCGTGTTTCCATAACATCGTTTTCACCATTACCCGCAACCGCACCCTTAGCAGCAGACGGTGCCTGCTTTTCAAGAGATGCTGCAGAACCGGCCCAGAACAACTGGCCCAAATAGGCCGAGTTGATCACAGACTGACTGTTACGCCAGTGAACCGTGCCCGGATAACCGCGTGACAAGCTGTCACCAAATGCCCAACCCTGGTCGGGTTCGTGGCAAGTCACACAAGCCGTTGAAGCATCACCGCCAAGGCGGGGATCCCAGAACAGGATTTTGCCCAGTTCAATCTTTGCGGCACTTTGTTGGTTGTCGAGCGGAATTGGAGGCTCACCCAAGGCTGCCAGTGGTGGCACATCTGCCATATCCTGCGCGTTGACCATAGCAGCGTTTGTCGCAATAGCGGCAACACCGGCCAACAGTAGGAAAGTATTTTTCATCGGTTTCATTATTCTTATCCTTTCCCTGATCAATTCGGCACTTCGCGCCAGTTTTCAATGGCGGGATAGTTGGTTGAAATTGGATCTTCCCAAACATGTTCCGGACCAGTAAGCGGATCACCGGACA
>DAOUQS010000356.1 GCA_030625465.1 Amylibacter sp.
GAAACAAATGCGCACCGGGCGTTTATTGAAAAACTTGGGCCCGATGCGCTTTGGAATAAGTAAGAATTAGTTTACTTTTTGCTTTTCCGCAGCCTGACGCGCAATTTCGGCACGATAAAGCTGAACAAAGTCGATATTATCAACGTTTAATGGCGGGAAGCCACCATCGGCTGTAACGTCGCTGACAATGCGGCGTACAAACGGGAACAACATACGTGGGCACTCGATCATCAGGAACGGGTGCAATTGTTCATCGGGAACATTCTCGATTATAAAGATGCCCGCATAATCAAGTTCCAGCAAGAATACGGTATCTTCTTCGGACTTTGCAGTTATCGTCAGCTTTTGAATAACCTCGTATTGGTTATCCTGGCCCTTGCGCGCATCCAGATTGACCTGCACAGTAATTTCCGGCTGACCTTGGGTGCCGGAATTTTTCTGTGCGGCGACATTTTCAAACGAAAGATCGCGAATATATTGTCTGACAATTTGCAAACGAGGAGCGGCTTGCTCTGCGGTTGCTGTTTCTGCTTGTTCTTCAGCCATTTTTTGCTCCGTAAAAGATTTTCGAAGCTTCCTAACAGTTAAATACAGGCGCGACAACGAGTTTTGATGCTTGCTTAGTGTTTAGTCCATCCAGAATCGCCTGGATCGCTGTCGTCATCGTCGATAACTGTATAATCTCCGTCCAGAACCGTGCTGCCGGGCTTTTGCGTGGTTTGCGAAGTGGCGCTCATAACCACAAAGTTGCCACTAAGCATTTTAGCAGCACCCCATTTTATCAATGCGGCGCGTACCGGCGGGACTAATAATGCAAACCCAACGCCATCAGTGAAAAACCCCGGTGTCAGCAGCAATACTCCGGATACAAGAATTAATGCACCGTGTGCGATCGGGTCTATCGGGTTGTCGCCGGTTTGTAGGTTGGCTTGTAATCGCGCCATCGTTGAAAGGCCCTGCTTGCGCAATAGTGCCGTTCCGATAATTGCGGTGATAATAACGATTGCAAGGGTTTTCCAAACCCCGATGTAACCACCCACCTCTATAAACAGGCCAATCTCGATAATAGGTATCAGTATAAATATTAATAGTAGCGGCATAATTTCCCTTTCTGTCATATAACTATATAGTTGGTGGACTTGACAGAACCAAGGCCATAAATATGTCTATGATGAAAGATCAGTAAAGATCTGCATGAAATTTGAAAGGGTACTCGATGAGTCCTGCTGTTATCCAACTTTTAGTACTTGCGGCAATCGCAGTTTTTTTAATTATGCGCCTAAAAGGTGTTTTGGGAACCCGTGACGGGTTTGAACCCAAAGTGGATCGGCCTGAAACCGCATCAAAACCGAATAAGCCGTCTTTTGAGGTTATCGAGGGTGGTTTGGATCGTGATATTATCGATCACGTAGAAATGGATAGCCGTGCCGGTCAGGCTTTTGCGAAAATGAAAAAGATAGAGCCTTCGTTTTCAGTTGGCGAATTTCTGGACGGTGCGCGTCAAGCCTATGAAATGATTCTAATGGCATTCGAAAGCGATGATCTGGATACGCTGAAAAAATTCCTGTCTGATGATGTCTACGATAGTTTTGCGTCAGTGATTGCCGATCGGCAAAAGGCTGGCTTGAAGGTTAATGCGACTTTTGTCGGGGTGCGTGAAATGAAAATCACAGGTGCCAAGTTTAATGGTCGCAGCAAAGACGGCGAGATCACTATGCGGTTTGTGGGTGAGGTTGTTAGCTATGTTGAAGATGCCAAAGGCAAGATCATCGAAGGCAATCGCGATGTGATTAAACGCCAAGTGGATACATGGTCGTTTGGCCGCAAATTTGGCAGCGATGATCCAAACTGGGCATTGGTTGCAACAGGCGGGTAGCCTTATGGCGGCTAAAAAACTTTCGGATGGGGAAAAGGCGCTTTGGCGTTCGGT
>DAOUQS010000327.1 GCA_030625465.1 Amylibacter sp.
CGATGCACGATTAAACCCACGCCCAATCGAGCTCAGAGATTCTCCACGCTCCCATCGATCCCACATCTCCGACTTTTGCGCATCTGTGTAAAACGTACGTTGACGATACTTCATGACTTACACTCCATCTTTTCAAATAGATTAAAGTGTTGCGTCGATCCGTTGAAACCACCGTTCTTACCTCACCTTCAAAAAGACAATTATAAGTCTATTCGGCTCAACTACCTACAGTTTTCAAGAATATTGGGACAGATCGACATGCTTCCCCGAAGATGTGTTGAAGACGTGTTGACGAAGAAGAAGTCGGAGAGCTTTTGCGCTGCTATTCGAGGCTTGGTGAAAGATAGTGTTGTTGACGGAATGTTGGCGCAACCGATGCAGGCTGCGAGACGCATCGAGTTCTGCCTCGAAGGGACGCTGAAAATTCAGGATTCAGATGTAATATCTGTTCTTGTCCCAAACACGTATAAGCACGTTCTATCTCGTGATGCAGCCAAGATTGAGCCATCAAAAATAGTGTACTACAATCCAAAATATACGGTGATTGAGGGGTTCAAGCAGCATGAAGTTGGTTGTCATTGGCGCGTTTGAGTGCGCGGGAAAAGCACCGTTCCCGAGTCATGTGCCACCAATCCTTGCAGAGCAGAGATCTCAGGGGTTTCGGAGGGTCTTTTATGATTCCTCAATAACACCGCTAGAAACGCCCGTCGAAGGCAGGTGGGAGCAGCAATCGGAAGACCTGCTGAAGCACATTTCCGCAATTCGCATTGGCCCAAAACCTTATGTACCCGGCGACCAAGTCGTGTATCTGGGCGACGGCAACCCTTAGACTCAAGTTTCAAGTGCAACATCCACGGCCCAACGGGCATAGGATGTTGCGATGGACAGACGATACAAACACCTCAATGGCGAGGAACGTGGCGTGATTTTTGCGGAACACCGACGAGGAGCCAGCCTGCGGGCGATCGGATCGCTCCTGGGTCGACATGCCTCGACGATCAGCCGGGAGTTGCGACGTGGCCGGGGTTGCGACGGCGACTACAGCCCGGAGGCGGCGCGGCGCGGCTATGATACCCGTCGGCTGCGAAGTCGGCGGTCTCGCAGGCTGATCGAAGGCAGTGCGCTGCATACCTGGGTGCGGGGCAAGCTGGTGCATTTGCACTGGTCCCCGGAGCAGATTGCGGGCAGGCTCCGGACTATGCATCCAGATGATCCCGATCAGCGCGTCAGCCACGAGACGATTTATGCCGCAATCTATGCGCAGCCGCGCGGCGGGCTGAAGGCGGCGATGATCCAAGCGTTGCGGCACAAGAAACCGGCACGGGGACGGCGGTGAACAACCCTCACTGGGAACTCCATGGTTCCGGAATCGTTGCGGATTATTCATCGCCCAGAAGAGATTGAGGCGCGGATCGTTCCCGGCCACTGGGAAGGTGACCTTATCAAGGGTGCCTTCAACCGGTCGTCGGTGGGCACGCTGGTTGAGCGCAAAACCCGCTTCGTTGTTCTATGCAAAATGGACGGCAACGGGGCCGAGGCCGCTCTCGACAGCTTCACCCGCCAGATGAAACGACTGCCCGCGATGATGCGCAAGAGCATGACCTATGATCGAGGATCGGAGATGGCCTGCCATCCGGAACTGGCGCGCCGCCTGAAGATCGACATCTGGTTCTGCAACCCGCACGCACCGTGGCAACGCGGCAGCAACGAGAACACCAACGGCCTGTTGCGCCAGTTCATGCCCAAGGGTACTGATCTTTCGGGTGTCAGTCAGACCTGGCTCAACGACATTGCCTGGCTTCTGAACGGCAGGCCCAGGAAAACACTTGGATGGAAAACACCCGCCGAAGCCATGGCCGAAGAAATCGCGGCCTTCAGTCCAACCGTTGCACTTGAAACTTGAATCCAAGCAGTTCAGCAAGACGTTCTCAATCTCTAAATGGAGTTTTCCCGATGGAAGATGAAGAAAAAAACATTAAGTCGGAAAACCCATTTCCAAAATCCGTCAGATGGGAACCCAAAGACGGTGGTAGCAGGCCAGGGAGCGAGTATGGGCATCTGGTTGAGTTTGAGCCCGGAGAGAAGTCAGAAAAAAAAGGGCCAAAGTGGTCAGTTGCGACGAGCGTGAGAGACCGAATA
>DAOUQS010000248.1 GCA_030625465.1 Amylibacter sp.
GCAAAATAAAGCCAAACATCAGGCGGCGGCTTCTGGGCTTTGGATTGCGCGACACAGACCAGCACCGCACGGCGCTTGCCTGCCTCAACCAGTTCCGCCTGCCACTCACCATCTTGCCCGTTAAACAGGGCAATCATCGCACCTGCCTTTTGCCGCATCACCCCGGTTAGGTAATGCGCCTGATCACGCGACAAGGATAGGGATTGCCCTTCACCCAAAGGCGCGTCTACATAGAGTCTGATTTTAGCTTTAACAGTCATGGTTTGAACTTATGTCTGAAACCCGCAAGAAACCAGCCCAAGTTGATGGCCAAGTGGCCGATGCGGTCGATAAAAACTGGGTAGACCGTTTTTGCCCCGCATGGTCACGACCATACCTGCGCCTGTCACGCGCAGACCGGCCCGCTGGCACATGGTTGTTACTGATCCCTTGCTGGTGGGGGTTGTTCATGGCCATCTTAGGTGATCCGAACGGGGCCACATGGGCAGACGCATGGTATTTCATCGCCTGTGCCATTGGCGCCTTTCTTATGCGCGGCGCGGGATGCACCTGGAATGACATTTCCGACCGCAATATTGACGGGCAAGTGGAACGCACAAAATCTCGGCCGATACCCTCTGGCCAAGTCACAACCAAACAAGCGGCGGTCTGGATGATTATACAGGCTATTATTGCCTTTGGCGTCCTGCTGACATTCAACAATTTTGCAATCCTTATCGGCATTATCGCGCTTGCCCCGGTTGTGATCTATCCCTTTGCCAAACGCTTCACCTGGTGGCCGCAGGTTTTTTTAGGTGTCGCATTCAATTGGGGCGCATTATTGGGATGGGCCGCCCATACCGGCAGCCTGTCATGGGCCCCTGTTCTGTTATATTTCGCAGGGATCAGCTGGACATTGTTTTACGACACCATCTACGCGCATCAGGACAAAGATGATGATGCGCTGATCGGGGTTAAATCCACCGCACGGTTGTTTGGCGTCCGCACTTATGCCTGGCTGTCAAAGTTCCAGATCGCCACGATCACATTGATGACCTTCGCACTGCTGTCGGCCATTCTGGATCACGCCGGGCCGATCACACTAAGCGTATCCCTTATCGGCGTTTGGGCCTTTGGCATGCATTTAATGTGGCAACTTCGCCGTCTGGATATCGATGACCCCGCGATTTGCCTTAAATTGTTCCGGGAAAATCGCGACGCCGGGCTGATCCCTGTTGCCTTTTGGGGAATATTGCTGATTTTTAAAGCTAGCGGTATTGCTTCTTGAATGCCAAAGCCGCATGGATTAAACATTCGATCTGCACATATGTACAAAGGCTAACACATGCGGCGCACCGCTTTTCTGACAGCAGCTATCAGTATCGTTCTTGCCTGCGCGCTGGCCGTATTCAGCGCCGGTAAACTGGTCGACCACATTGAACGCCATACAGTGCGCCAGCTGGCGACATTGCTGAATGAAGCGGGTGAGAACTGGGCAACCATTCGTGCCGATGGATTTCAGATCATTGTCGGCGGTTTAGCCGAAAATGAAGCCACGCGCTACAGAACCCTTCAATTGATCAATGAGAACATCAATCAAAAGCGGGTTTACGACAAAACAAATGTCTCGCAACCCGATGGGCTGCAACCGCCCAAATTCTCGTTGGAAGTCCTGCGCAATGTCGAACGCGTTTCGCTGATTGGTCTGATCCCCGCGTCCATCGGGCGTGAATATATTCTGGAACAGGTGCGCGGTCTGCACCCTGACACACATGTTACAGACATGTTGGAACAAACCGATTATCCGGCACCGGACGGCTGGCAGGATACTGTTGATTTTGCATTGTCACGCCTGAAACAGATGCCCCGGTCAAAAATCAGCCTGACACCCGGGAAAGTTAAAATAACTGCGGTATCAGACACCCCTGAAGAACAGCAAAACCTGCAAATATCTTTGGCCGGAAATAAACCGGAAGCCGTGGAGTTGACACTGGATATATCGGCCCCGCGACCGGTTATTACACCGTTTCTATTCAGGCTGAAGGTGATGGATGGCCAAGGCATGCTGGATGCGTGTTCGGCCGACAACAAATTCGCCAGCATCAAGATCGTCCGCGCGCTTGCCCGCGTGAACCTAACGGATAATATTACCTGCAAAGTCGGTTTGGGCGTGCCCACTACCGATTGGAGCATGGCCGTTATTCTTGCAATTGATGCGATGAAAAGCATCGGCAGCGGCACCATCACGCTATCGGATTCAGATATATCGCTGATCGCTTCTGAAAACGTTGAACAGGCCGATTTTGATATGGCGGTTGCAAAGCTTGAAAATGCATTGCCGAAGTTGTTTTCACTACAGTCTGTTTTAACACCAAAACCGCTTATAGACGGACAAACCGGTGAAGTGATTTTACCGGATTTCACCATCACAAAAAGCCCCGAGGGTCTGGTCCAGATGCGCGGGCAATTGCCCGACCAGCTGCGTAAAGACACCATATTCGCCTATGCGACTTCTTTGTTTGGAACCGATAACACCCACAACCAGACCCGTATCGTCGAAGGCTTGCCCGACGGCTGGACAATACGCTCTATGGCCGGGTTGGAAGCGATATCCCATATGCGTAACGGCAGTGTAATTGTGCTACCTGACGAGGTTATTATTAAGGGTAAAAGTGACAAAAAGGATATATCCTCGATTGTTTCACGCATCTTTGCAACCCGCGTAGGGACCTCTGCAAACTATACGATTGATGTGAAGTTCGACAAAAATCTGGTGATTAAACCGGTTGAAACCGGCATCAGCAATGAAGATTGTGAAAAGCAGATCACAGCCGTTTTGGGTGTGAATAAAATTGACTTTGCGCCATCCTCATCCAGCATAGAAAAGGCCAGTTTGGGCGTGGTCGACAGCATTGTCGAAATTCTGGCAGAATGTCCGGACGCACGGTTTGAAATCAGCGGTCACACTGACAGTCAAGGCAGTGAAGATAGCAATGCGGCACTAAGCCAGGGACGCGCGGATGCCGTTTTAAGCGCATTGCTGGATCGCCGTATCCGCACAAGTAAAATGACATCAAAAGGCTATGGTGAAACACAACCCATTGCCGATAATGAAACCGAAGAAGGTCGCGCAAAGAACCGCCGTATCGAGTTCAGCCTGA
>DAOUQS010000160.1 GCA_030625465.1 Amylibacter sp.
ACGGCTTCACTGATGCCTTTGATACAGCCGACAAACTGGCCCATGATCACAGGTTTTTCAGGGTTGCCGAAGTTCATATTATCCGTTGTTGCCAAGGGCAGCGCGCCTGTTGCGCACAGGTTCCGGTAAGCCTCGGCCACCGCCTGTTTGCCGCCCTCAAACGGGTTGGCTTTGCAATAGCGCGGGGTCACATCGGATGTGAACGCCACGGCCTTTTCGGTGCCGTGAATACGCACAACACCTGCGTCCGAACCGGGGCGCATAACTGTATCGGCCATGACCATCTGGTCGTATTGTTCATAAACCCAACGGCGCGAGGAATAGTTGGCAGAGCCTGCCAATTTCAGCAAGGCGTCTGCCGCATCCACTTGCGGCGCGTCGGTCAGGGCCGCCGGTTTAGGTGTTTCGACCCAGGGGCGGTCATATTCGGGGGCCGTACCTGAAAGGGCTTTCAAGGGCAGGTCTGCCTTAACTTCGCCGTGGTGCAGCACCAAAAAGCGGTCCTCTGCGATGGTTTCACCGACAATGGCGAAATCCAGATCCCATTTTTCAAAGACGGCTTTGGCTTCCGCTTCCAGTTCGGGCCGGAGCACCATCAACATACGTTCCTGCGATTCTGACAGCATCATTTCATAGGCTGTCATATCGGCGGCACGAATGGGCACATCTTCAAGGTTCAGCTTTACGCCCAGATTGCCTTTGTCGCCCATTTCAACGGCAGAACAGGTCAGGCCCGCGGCCCCCATATCCTGGATCGAGATCACGGCACCGGTCTGCATCAGTTCCAGCGTTGCTTCCATCAGGCGTTTTTCGGTGAACGGGTCACCCACTTGCACGGTCGGGCGCTTGTCTTCGATAGTGTCATCAAATTCAGCCGAGGCCATGGTCGCGCCGCCAACCCCGTCACGTCCGGTTTTGGCGCCCAAGTAGACCACAGGCATCCCGATGCCACTTGCGGCGGAATAAAAAATACCGTCGGTTTTTGCCAAGCCTGCCGCGAATGCGTTAACCAGACAGTTGCCATTGTAAGCTTCATGAAAGCGCACTTCGCCGCCCACGGTGGGCACACCGAAACAGTTGCCGTAACCGCCGATGCCTTCAACAACGCCGTTAATCAGGGACTTGGTTTTAGGGTGGCTGACCTCACCAAAAGAAAGTGAATTCATCGCCGCAATGGGGCGGGCACCCATGGTGAACACATCGCGCAAAATACCACCCATACCGGTGGCGGCACCCTGATAGGGCTCGATATAAGACGGGTGGTTGTGGCTTTCCATTTTAAATACCAGCGCGTCACCGTCACCGATATCAATGATGCCTGCATTTTCACCGGGGCCGCAGATTACTTGCGGGCCTTCTGTCGGTAAGGTGCGTAACCATTTTTTGGATGATTTATAGGAACAATGCTCGTTCCACATCGCGCTGAAAATACCCAGTTCGGTATAGGTCGGGGTGCGGTTCAGCAGGCGGATGATTTCTGCATACTCATTTGGCGCCAATCCGTGGTCTACGATTAAGCTTTCGGTGATTTCCGGCTCGATGGTCATTGGGCACCTCTAAATGTATATGTTTTGCGGGCCTTTTACTGCCCATTCACCAAAAGGGGAAGAGCGGAATGCGTGAAAATGGCCATTGTATTGTGCAAAAAAGCGCTGCGACAAAAAAAGAGGCCGAGCAGAGCTCGGCCTTGAAGTCCAACAGGGAGGTGAAACAATGCAGGAACGCAACAGTGTTGCCCATCTGCGCTGCTTCGAGTTTTCATCTATATACGGAAAGTGTTTACAACAAGTGTAGAGTGACTGCATTTTGTGCATACCCGCTATTCATTTTGCGCATACCGGATTTACAAAAAGGTAAAATTCCACTGTAAGAAATTGAAATTATTCAATATTTCGCATATCTTTTTTGTAGTCACGAATTTCTTCGACAACGAAATCACGGAAGGCCTGCACCCTTTTCGAGTGCCGTAATTCTTCCGGATAAGCCAAAAATACCGGTATTTCTTGACTTTCTTCTTCAGGAAGCACGCGGACCAGATCAGGAAACATACGGCGGACATAGTCGGGCAAGGCCCCGATGCCCACATGATTAACTGTGGCCTGAAGCACGCCGAAATAGTGATTTACCGTCAAATGCGATGTGTGATCGGCACTTAACAAGGGCTTTAACCATTTCACGCTTTCATTAACCTGCCTGGATGTCAGGTTCTGGCTTAGAATTCTGTGCTTGCTTAGATCTTCGAATTTTTGCGGTGCGCCGAATTTATCCAGATATTTTTGGGTGGCGTAAAACCGCATGTTTACCGTCATCAAGCGGCGGCGCACCAGATCGGCCTGGCTGGGTTCCTTCATCCGGATTGCCACATCCGCTTCGCGCATCGGCAGGTCCAGAACCCGTTCTTCCAGTTGCAGATCAATTTTCAGGTCGGGGTATTTATCGTAGAGTTTGCCAATGCGCGGGGCCAGCCAGAGCGTGCCAAAGCCGGTGGTTGTGGTGACACGCAATTCGCCAAAAACCTCATCCTCGGCATCGCGAATGCGGGCCTCGGCGCTTTCAAGTTTTTTGGACATATCCGATGTCGCATCAAAAAGCAGCTCGCCTTGTTCGGTCAAAATTAGCCCGCGGGCATGACGGTGGAACAAGATAACATCAAGGCTTTCTTCTAAAGCACGGATTTGGCGGCTGACGGCGGATTGCGACAGGTGCAAGGTCTCGCCCGCGTGCGTCAGGCTGCCCGCGTCGGCAACCGCATGAAAAACGCGTAATTTATCCCAATCCATGATGCCCCCAGCTATGCAATTACGACAACAATAGCGGATGTAGCTATGATTTCTAGGAAAAACAGGGGCAATCAGGCTTTTTGTAAAAAATAAACCTGTGTGCCGTCATTATCGGCCTGTTCCAGCAATTTGTGGCCTTGTTCAGCGCAAAAATGCGGCACGTCGATAACCGCGGCAGGATCGGTTGCAAGCATCTTTAGAACTTGCCCCGATTCAAGCGCCATCAGGCGCTTGCGCGCTTTCAGCACAGGCAGCGGGCACAAAAGCCCGGTCGCATCCAGTTCGGCATCCCATTTCATAAACTTGCAAATAAGCGGCGATATTACAAAAGTCCACGCATATGTGACTTATTGCTGCGTGACGTGGGCAGAACATGCCGCTACAAGGGGCGCATGTTTGGAATTGATCTGTTTGACGCGGCCCTGATGCCGTCCCTGATTGTGGCACTTTTAGCGGGTGTCATCAGTTTTCTGTCGCCCTGTGTTTTGCCGATTGTGCCACCCTATCTGGCCTATATGGGCGGGATATCGATGGCCGAGATGACCGACAAGAAAGTATCGAACAAGCCTGCGGTTATCGCGGCTATTTTCTTTGCAATGGGGTTGTCTACGGTCTTTATCTTCCTTGGCTTTGCCGCATCTGCCTTTGGTCAGGTGTTCTTGCAATATCAAGAACTTATGGGGAAAATTGCGGGCGTCGTTATCGTGGTTTTCGGGCTTCATTTTCTGGGTGTAATCAACATTCCCTTTTTACATCGGGAAGCACGTCTTGACGCGGGCGACCGTGGCGGTAGCGCGTTTGGTGCATATATTCTGGGTCTGGCGTTCGCTTTTGGCTGGACGCCGTGCATCGGCCCGATACTGGGTGCGATACTGTCAATGGCTGCGCAAGAGGCATCAATCACACGCGGTACAATGTTGCTGGCAACTTACGCCATCGGGCTGGGCCTGCCGTTTATTATTGCTGCGATTTTCATCAACCGGGCCATCGGGGTTATGAACCGTTTCAAACGCCACATGGGACGGGTCGAGAAGATCATGGGGGGATTGCTGGTTGTTGTCGGCGTGATGCTGATTACCGGGGCTTTTTCCAGCTTTTCATTCTGGTTGCTGGAAATATTCCCGGCTTTGGGCGCAATCGGTTAAATCACCTTACTTTTTCCAAAATCCCGACTATAGTTTGTTTAAAATAAACAAGCAGGCGTGCAGTGATGCCAGAACAGGCGCAACAGGTTAAAAAGCGTAAAGTATTTTACATTCCGGGTTACGACCCGATGTTGCCGCGCCGTTACCGTGAATTATACCGAACAGAAGGCGCCAAACAGGCAGAGATCTTGGGGTATGACCTGACCCTGAAGGGCAGGGGTGGCAAGGCGCAGAACTATGGCTGGAGCGTGGACGCCACGATTGAAAACCGCAAAACCCGTACCGAGTTTGAGTTTTTGTTGTGGTCCGACATCGTGCAGGCGTCGATGCAACGTAATATCGCCGGCAGCTTTTGGTTGCTTGCACGCACCGCGTGGACCTATATTTCAACCGGGGCTTTATTTGCGCTGATGAAGTTGCAAAAAGGCCCGATTATTGCCGCTTTATATCCGGTGGTGATCTTGCTGGGGCAATTGTTTCTGGGGCTGGCACTGGGCTATTTCGCCTATCGCGAGGTTGGTGAATATACCCATTGGACGTTAGGGATCATTGCGGGATTTGGGGTTTTATCGGCAGTGATGCGCTGGTTCAAATCGAAGGATAATAAACTTTATGCTTATTATCTGATGCATGATTATGCGTTTTCAGCACAATATAACGGCGATATCCCAGCAGAGCTGTTGGCGCGTATGGCCGCGTTTTCAGACCGGATACATGCGGCACTGATGGACGATGTGGATGAGGTTCTGGTCGTGGGCCATTCGTCGGGCGCGCATTTGGCGGTCTCGGTTTTGGCGGATTTGATCAGGCGTTCGGGGGTTCCTGAAAACGGGCCGAAGCTGGGTTTCCTGACTTTAGGCCATGTGGTGCCGATGGTCAGTTTTCTGCCCAAAGCATGGATTTTACGCCGTGATTTGAATTACTTATGCCAACGCGATGAACTGACATGGGTCGATGTAACCGCCCCCGGGGATGGTTGCACTTTTGCATTGTGCGATCCTGCATCGGTTAGCGGTGTGGCCCCG
>DAOUQS010000436.1 GCA_030625465.1 Amylibacter sp.
ACTAGATTAAAAGAAAAACAACGGGTTAGTAATGCTATGAGCACAAAAACAGGTCTGTTCTTTCGGGTGCGGGAAAATGGTGCTGCGGTGTTTCGTATCGACACTGAAAACCGCCAAAGGCGTTTGGATTTACAACAAATCGCGGTTGCCAATATCCGCAACGGCAATGTGAAACCGCAAGGTGACCAAATCCCCACAGCCGCCGAACGCAATGAGATTGACGCGTGGATTATCGCGCGGCGTAAATTGCTGTCGGCCCGCAAAGTCGACGATATCAAACGCACCACAGACCACCTGAACGAAACCGCCCAGTGGGTGCAATCAGATGCAACTGACGCACAAATTGATGCGTTTTCAGATGATTTATTAATGGCTATGCATGACTTGCGGACGGTTCTTGTGCGCAAGAAATCAAATATGTTGTCGAAAAAGTAGCCCGCGTTCTGACCCTAAAGCCCCAAGCGGTCAGCCAGATTATGCCAGTTTAAAACCACGGGCATGAACCACGGATTACCGGAATAAAACGGCTTCGTCGGGAACGGCAGATCGTCAAAGGCAGTGCGGCCCTTTTCTTCCTGATCCAGCATTTTATACCCCAGCTTTCGACCGAAGAACGACGATCTTGCCACGCCTGATCCGCAATATCCCATGGCAAAATACAGATCATTATGCTGGCCAAGATGCGGCGAATGGTCAAATGTGTAGGCGACAAAGCCGGACCAGACATGGCTGATCTGCACGGTTCCCAGCTCAGGATATATAGCGGCCATGGTGCGTCGCAACAGGGCCGCATTTTTTGCCGGATTGTCTTTAATGCCGGTTGAACGCCCGCCAAACAGTATCCGTTTGCCATCGGGTGATGGCCGATAATATGTGACCATACGGCGACTGTCGCCATACATACGCCGCTTCGGCATCAACCGCGCGATAAGTTCCGGCGGCAATTCCTCAGTTGCGATGATCGCACTTCGCAACGGTAAAACACGCCTTCTAAGGTCGGGAAATTGCGGGCCGGTATAACCGTTCGTACAGATCGC
>DAOUQS010000132.1 GCA_030625465.1 Amylibacter sp.
ACAACCGCTTTGCGTTTGATCGAAACCGCTGCACGCGAAACTGGCCAAATACAGGCGTGGACAGGGGACACTGATATTTTCATCAAGCCCGGCTTTAACTTTCATGTCACTGACGGTTTGATTACAAATTTCCATCTGCCGAAATCCACTTTGCTGATGTTGGTATCTGCATTGATCGGGCTGGACAGATGTCGTGAAATTTACGATTACGCAATTCATGAAAAATATCGATTCTTTTCCTACGGGGACGGATCATTGCTGTTTCCCAACGAAGATAAATAAAAACGACTACATGTGGGTCGCGACTGTGACTTATGGTTCTCAAGTTGCGTGCTAGCATGATGCGATAACGCAAGCGGAGCCTGATAATGGGGACTGTTTTTAAAAATTCATGGCCTTTGTTTTTGGGTATGATGCTATTGATGCTGGGGAACGGGCTGCAAGGCACGTTGCTGGGTATTCGCGGCGCGCTTGAAGGTTTTACACCAAATACGATGGCATGGGTTATGTCGGGTTATTTTATCGGTTTTCTGGGCGGCAGCCGCATGGCCCCGGAAATGATCCGGCGCGTCGGGCATGTGCGGGTGTTCGCGGCACTGGCATCCTTGGTGTCGGCGGCATTGATCCTGTATGCGGCAATACCCAATGTTATTGTCTGGATGCTATTGCGCATTTTAATCGGATTTTGCTTCTCTGGCGTTTATGTGGTTGCCGAAAGCTGGCTGAATGATAGTGCAACCAATGAAACACGCGGCCAGACACTATCTTTGTATGTAATCGTGCAAATGATGGGGATTGTTGCGGCCCAGGGTGTTTTGAACTTTGGGGATCCGGGCGGCTATACATTGTTTATTGTTTCATCGGTACTGGTTTCAGTATCCTTTGCGCCGATTTTGCTGTCCATCAGCCCCGCACCCATGTTTCAAACCACGAAGCCGATGTCGTTTATACGGTTATACACCACGTCACCGACGGCAGTGGTCGGTATCTTTTTGCTTGGTGCTATTTTTTCCGCGATTTTCGGAATGGCATCGGTCTATGGCACGGAAAAAGGGCTGGATGTACGCAGTATCACCATTTTCATCGCGATGATCTATATTGGCGGTATGTTGTGTCAATATCCTATCGGATGGGCCTCTGACCGTATGAATCGGCGGCTTTTGATTACTTATCTTACAATTTTTGGCGGGGCTACAATGTTGGTCGCACCTTTTTTCACGGGTAATATTTACCTGCTGATGCTTCTTTCCTTCATTCTGGGCGGGGTGTGTAATCCGCTTTATTCGCTCTATCTTGCCTATATGAATGACTATCTGGAACCCGATGATATGGCGGCCGCGTCCGGTGGTTTGATTTTCATTAGCGGATGCGGGGCGATTGGCGGGCCGTTTGTGGTTGGCTGGTTGATGACCACTTATGGTGCTGATAGTTTTTTCCTGTATCTTGCTATTTTACTGGACTTAAGTGCCGCTTGGGCCTTGTTCCGCGCAACGGTTCGCGATGCACCAAGTGTGGAAGATACCGGGTCTTATGCGCACGTGTCCCCCGGCACTTCAATTGTTGTGGCCGAGGTTGCAGCAGAGGTTGCAATCGAAATGGCTGAAGAAGAAGCCGAAGAGAATACTTGATCATTTCCGACTTTTACTTTTTGTTGGTGGATAAGTATATGCAAAGGCATGCTGAATGAAAGATTATAAACCGATCACAGATTTCTGGATAAAGCAGATAGGGCCTGAAGGTTGGTATAATGGGCCGCCGGAATTGGATGCGATGATCCGGGAAAGGTTTATGGTTGACTGGGAGGTGGCGCGTGATGGCGGTTACCTGGATTGGACAGATACGGCTTCGGGTTGTCTGGCGTATCTGATTCTAACTGATCAATTTCCCCGCAATATGTTTCGGGACGATGCCCGTGCTTTTGCCACTGACCCATTGGCGCGGATTGTGGCCTTGCAAGCAATCAGAAATGATTTTGATTTGCAGGTTGGTACTGTCGCACAAGAGTTTTTTTATCTGCCTTTTGAACATTCTGAAAATATGGCTGAACAATTGCTTTGTGAAACGTATATTTCAACACGAATGAAAGATTTTGAAGTTTCTTTATGGCACGCGCGCGCACATCAGGAAATTATCCGACTATTCGGACGTTTCCCCTATAGAAATAAGGCATTAACGCGTGATGCAACAGTTGCTGAACAGGAATTTTTGGACGGGAATGGCTATCAGAAAATACTTCAAGCTATCCAAAGTCGAGGCTAGAATGGCAAGGGTTGCGTTTTTTTTGTAAATCCAGCATAAATATCAAAGAAAAGGTTTAACGTTGAACTAAATAATTTAAAGGGTGCTGAAATGGCTGTGAAATCCTATGATATGATCGTGATCGGGGCGGGCCCCGGTGGTTATGTGGCGGCTATTCGTGGTGCGCAACTGGGATTATCCGTGGTGGTGGTTGAACGTGAACATATGGGCGGGATTTGCCTGAACTGGGGCTGTATCCCGACCAAAGCCATGCTGCGTTCGTCCGAAGTGTTCCATTTGATGCACCGTGCTAAAGAATTTGGCCTGTCTGCCGATAATATCAATTATGATCTGGATGCGGTGGTGAAACGCTCGCGCGGGGTGGCGGCACAGTTGAATGCCGGTATCGGGCATCTGCTGAAGAAAAACAAAGTTACCACGATTATGGGCGAAGCAACGCTTGTGGCCAAGGGTAAGGTTTCGGTGAAAACCGATAAGGGTACACAAGAACTTGTCGGCAAAAATATCGTTCTGGCAACCGGTGCGCGTGCGCGCGAATTGCCGGGGTTGGAGGCGGATGGTGATCTGGTCTGGACTTACAAAACAGCACTGACCCCGCCGCATATGCCAAAGAAATTACTGGTCATCGGCTCTGGCGCTATCGGCATTGAATTTGCCAGCTTTTACAACACGTTGGGGGCTGACACGACGGTGGTAGAGGTGATGGATCGTATTTTGCCTGTCGAAGATAAAGAGATCGCAACTTTCGCCAAAAAATCATTCAAGAAACAGGGCATGACCATCATGGAAAAAACCCTTGTTAAGCAGCTTGATCGTGGCAAGGGCAAGGTTGTGGCCCATATCGAAAGCAAAGGTAAGGTTGAAAAAGTTGAATTTGATACCGTGATTTCCGCCGTTGGCATTGTCGGCAATGTCGAAGGGCTGGGACTGGAAAAACTGGGCATCAAAGAGGACCGCAGTCATGTGGTCACAGACCCTTACTGCCGCACCAATGTGGACGGCATATTTGCTATTGGCGATCTGGCGGCCCCGCCGTGGCTGGCCCATAAAGCGTCGCACGAAGGTGTGATGGTGGCCGAACTGATCGCGGGGCAAAACCCGCATCCGGTGAAGCCCGAAAGCATTGCAGGCTGTACTTATTGCCATCCACAGATTGCATCTGTGGGTTATACGGAAGCGGCGGCCAAGGAAAAGGGCTATGACATTAAAGTCGGGCGTTTCCCTTTTGCGGGGAACGGCAAAGCCATCGCCTTGGGCGAACCAGAAGGCATGGTCAAAACCATCTTCGACGCCAAAACGGGCGAGCTGTTAGGCGCGCATATGGTTGGTGCCGAAGTTACCGAGATGATTCAGGGCTATGTTATTGGTCGTCAGTTGGAAACCACCGAAGAAGACCTGATGAACACGGTTTTCCCGCATCCGACATTGTCAGAAATGATGCACGAAAGCGTGCTGGATGCTTATGGTAAGGTTATTCATATGTAAGGTTCAGGCGAAAGCCAAGCCAACAATATAGGCAACCGATGCACAGACCCCGCCGACAAGCACGGTTTCACCGACACAGCGCAGAATGTTTTCGCGGATCACCATGTAGCGCAATAGGCCAAGGATACAAAGTGCGCTGAAAGTTGCGAAAATTGATAGCTTGAAGGTGGCCGCGACGGGTTCCAGCACAAAATACGGGATTAAGGGTACGATCCCGAAAATAATAAACGATGTGAATGTGGCCAGACCATTCATTACCGGGTCTTCATCCGCAGGGTCGGCCATGCCGATCTCGTAAGCCATCATAAAGTCGCCGTAATATTCGGGGTAGCGTTCCAGAATATCGGCCATGCCGTTGGCGTCTTTCAGCGTCATGCCCTTGTCAGACAGGATCTCGATGGTCTCGCGGCGTTCCATTTCAGGGTTGTTAAGTATCTCGTAAATCTCTTTGTCGCGCACCGAATGGTACAGGTCCTTTTCGGACCGGGCCGATAAAAATTCACCCAGACCCATTGCGGTGGCGTCGGCAAACAGGTTGGCCAAACCGAACAGCAGCACGGCAATGCCGCCGACTTGGGCCACACCTTCGGCACCCGCACCGGCAAAGCCCGCGACCACTGCAAAAGTGGTAACAATGCCGTCATTGCCACCGTAAATGATCTGCTTCAGGAACTCGCCCATCTTGCTGATATGGTGTTCGCGGCCCTTGTGTTCGGCCAGTGTTTCAAAATCAGTCATTGCGTGTGCCTTAATTTATCAAGGTGCATTTTACAGCTATAAATGAAAAGGGCCACCCTTTGTCTGGGTGGCCCTTCGGTATCGGTTAGGTGGCGCGTTTACGCAGCACTACCACCATCTAGGTATTTCAGCAGATTTTCCGGTGAACTTTCACCATAGGGGTCATCCACACGGTCATCGGCTTTGCCTGGCTCTTCGAACCATGCTTCAACCACACCGTTATTGATAATCGCGGCATAGCGCCATGAACGCATGCCAAAGCCTACATCGTCTTTCTTGACCAGCATGCCGATTTTACGGGTAAACTCGCCTGAACCATCAGGAATAACGCTTACATTTTCCAGGTTCTGGGATTGGGCCCATTTGTTCATAACGTAGCTGTCGTTTACCGACATGCAATAGATCGCATCAATGCCTTTGGCCTTGAACGCTTCAAAATTATTTTCGAAGCCCGGCAGTTGGTAAGTTGAGCATGTCGGGGTAAAGGCACCGGGCAATGAAAACAAAACCACGCGCTTATTGGCGAAATAATCGGCTGTTGTTTTATCTTCCCAGCGAAACGGGTTATCGCCGCCAATGGACTCATCGCGCACGCGGGTGTGAAAAACCACATCAGGCAGAGTGATATCATGTTTCATTTTTCTATCCTTAGTTAGGCTTGGGGTCGCTATGGACCTGTTGGTTATGTATCTATGCATTTAATGCCGCAGGGCAAGAACTGTCTGCGGTTTATCATCATATTGCGGCAATATTTCACAATTAACACGGGACATTATCCCATGTGCGATATATTACGGGCTAAGCAACAAAGGTTCCACTATGCGCGATCTTACCATACCTTCCGAACGTCATCCGGAAAAGGCCAATAAGCCTGACAATGCACAACCGAAAAAGCCAAAATGGATCAGGGTAAAAGCCCCCGTTGGTAAAGGTTATTCCAAGACACGTAATATCATGCGCGACAATAGTCTGGTAACGGTTTGTGAACAGGCAGGCTGCCCGAATGTGGGTGAATGCTGGAATCAGGGCCATGCCACGATGATGATTATGGGCGAGGTTTGTACGCGGGCCTGCACCTTTTGCAATATAGCGACCGGCAAACCACCCGAGGATCTGGATGCGTTTGAACCGGGCCGCGTGGCGGCTGCCGTTAAAAAGCTGGGGTTGAAACATGTGGTTGTCACCTCTGTTGATCGCGATGACATCAAGGATGGCGGGGCCGAACATTTCGCCCAGACCATTCGCGCGATCCGCAAACAATCGCCAGAAACAACGATCGAGGTGCTGACACCCGATTTTATCCGTTGTGATGACAGTGTATTGCAAGTGGTGGTCGACGCGCGCCCCGATGTGTTCAACCACAACCTTGAAACTGTGCCGGGCCTATACCCCGAGGTGCGCCCCGGCGCGCGGTATTTCCATTCCTTGCGCCTGTTGCAACGTGTTAAAGAACTTGATCC